>JANOVW010000001.1:0-9138 GCA_031417575.1 Rhodoferax sp.
TTCGAAACGCGTAATTTGGCAAAAATCCAAAGACGAACGTCAAATGCGCAAGCAAATTGTCAAATTCAAAACCTGTGTATCGCAAGCTGTCAGTGGCAGTATGGGGCCATACTCCAGCTACTGCATCACGACCAACACGCATTTCTGGAGATACTAAAAAGGATACTACCAGCAGAATGTAGTACAACGGAGCAATTCTGAAAAATCGTCGAATCCAAAAAATGAACCAAGTCCGAGTTTCATTCCAGGGCTCTTTTTCTTGTCGAAGTAGGTAATGATGTGCCATTAGCAGACCAGATAGCATCATGAAAAGATCAACGGCAAGTCCACCCCAGGATAATATTGACACCTTCGGACTGCCTGATAATATTTGAATATGTGACAAAAGAACCCAAAATGCAGCAATTCCTCGCAATCCGTCCAAACAAGGAAACGCGTTGGGTGCTGTCGTTTGAATGTTCATCTTTTCCTTTTATAACTGCAAACGAGAGCGGTACCAGATTTGGCTACAGTTCACAATCGGAAAACTGAAATAAATGGTCGGCGACTATTTACACTAGACTTCTATTTAGCCGATTTTTAAAAATCGCATGGAATAAGGTTTGACTATATTGAAATTTACTCAATGAGCAATTAATAGACCTGATTTCGCAATGTTTGTGAAAGCATTTTGAACTTCCCGGGGCCCCAAGGTGTAAATCTAGGTATGAGGAACGGGTCAGTATCTTCACGCAGAACGCCATGATGAGTCGTAACTGCAAACTGATAACCAGCATTTTTGACCATTTGGACATGATCAGAATTAAAATCAGTCGTCGGGCGGCCATTCGGATATGCAAAGGACTTTACTTTACCGCCGATGACTGACTCTATTTGGTCCCGAGAACGAACTAACTCATTTGTAACTTCGCTTGGAGTCGCTTTGTTCAATATAGGGTGATTCACGGTGTGGGATCCAATGGCAAATCCCTTGTTATGCAAATCCCTCAGATCGGAAAGGCGCATGACTGGTACGTCAGACTTATTTACTCTACACATGGCCTCAAGTTGATCCAGCCAGGCGTCTCGAATAATGACTGCTTGGTATTTTAATTGCTCTTGAAGTCGCAAAATCGCATTGCGTTTATCCAGTAAGGTACGCGCGGGAAGAAATGGCATGCCCATTGCTGACAAATTAAGTCCTTCAGAGCCACTGTGACGAACAGCGCGTATTACTCTCTCATGCCACATCGGCAATCCTTCTAACTGCCCCGTAGTGACAAAAAAAGTAGCGTGGGCGTTACGCTGCAGCAATACAGGAACCAAGCCTTCGGACCAGTCCGTGTAACCATCGTCAAATGTCAGACAGGCCGCGTTTCTAGGCAAGGTGCCGGCTAGTTGGTGCGCGACAGCATCATCTAATGAAACAATTGTGAATTGTTCCATGACCATATCGAGAATCTTAATGAACGCAGAAAGGTCTGGGTCATCCGGCACTAGTGGATCAGTCACCAAAGGTACTTTATGGAACACGAGAACAGTGACTGTGTTACGGCCCAGCAGTCGGACAGACTGATCGAATATAAACATTTATATCTGCATTTTTGAAGTTGCGGCAATAGTATGCGTGCCTAATTTTAACGGCCTCTTGTCCGCTCAGGCTTGATTTTGATAGTTTCGGACAATCAGCGCCGTGACTTCCATTAGCGCGATGACCAGAAAAGGGATTTCAAGATAGGCTGCGCTCAATGCCGCGCCGCCGACCAAAAATGCAAGGGCGCTAGCGGCTAGGCAATTGGCAAGATCGGCGGCCCATTGCAATTGTGGACCGATGCTTCGAACTTGTTTAAGCAGTCGAGCCCTGGTTAAAAAAAGATTGACAAACAAACTACAGTAAATAAAAAAGCCCAGAAAACCCATATCACCCATGACCTGGAAATAAATGCTGTGCGCGGCCAATACGCCGGGATCAGGTGTCTGGATGAAGCCCATCAGACCTGGCGAATCTTTGAATTTCTCATAAACCGGCTCTGATTGAACCGCGTAGAACCCAGCCCCAACAAAGGGATGTTCGACGGCGATAGCTGTGCTTTTTTTCCATACCGCCACTCGTCCCATGAAAGATTGGTCAGCATCCACCGCTTTGATGGTATTCATCCGCTCGGTCCAAGAATCCGGCGCCATAAGCACGACGATAACCAGACACACCAGAAAACCCAGAAGACCCGTTACCTTGCGTTTGCTATGCCAGATGAGCCATGCCGCTATTGCCAACAGGGTGAGAAGCCCTCCTCGGGAATGGGTCGAGATAACAGCCAAAATGGTGAGGAACCCGGTTACAACAAATCCCCACCGAATCCATTTGTTTTTCGTATAGCGGGACAAAAAAATTGAAATCGGCAAGACGGTACCCAGGGCCAAGGCCAAATAGTTGTTATCGCCAAATTTGGCAACGCCTCTGGCATTGTGCGAACCCGCTGAAGCAAGGAATTTCAAGCCGTCCAGAATGCCGTGAAAGCTGAATCCGATCACAATAATGATGAGCAATGCATGAAGCCGAACGCGGCTGTTCACCACCATCGGCATGACAGCGCAAAACAACAGTGTTTTCAGAATATTGGAAAAAATTTCCCAATTGCGCGGCAATCCTTCATAGGCAAATAGAGCTACCAGTAGCGCCTGGAATCCAAAAAACCCATACAGCAGACCAGTACTCGTCAGCTCAAGTTTTTGCTGTTGTTTATCGGTTTTGGCAAACAACAGTACAAGCGTCAAAATCGCAAAAATTTGAACAAATGGGAGAGGCTGCAAAAATCCATAAAGGTAACCATTGATGCCGATTAGCCCGGCCCAGCACCACAAAAGATAGGCTACAAATGTGCTGGTCATGGCCATCGGCACCAGCGCCATCAAAGCGGCCAATACCAGCAAATCACGCATGACGTTTACCTGGTAATTTGTCGCTCGACCTTGGCGTTTTAGGATCCTCAAACTCGGGGTAGGCAAATACGCCGAGGCTCATCGCGCCTCCCTTGCGACTGCTCAAACGTAATCGCCTCAACAACAAAATCAACACCAGAAGCTCAATCGCCAATAGAGCGCCATCAATCATTGTTTACTTCGCTACTAAAAATCCGGCGCCTGGCCGCTTGCCATTGAAGTCGGTCACCGCGTGTTGGAAAAGCTCAAGCTGCCCAGCCGTTGTTGATTCCCATGAAAACGTCTCTGCATGCAAACGGGTTGAGACACGAGAGGGCGGCAGGGCCATCAACCGGTTCCAGGCATCGACAAGGCTCTGGCCCGATCTGTCTGCCATCAATTGGCCAGCCTCGGGCCTGTCCACCACCTCCGGCGTGCCCCATATGTTGGTGGCGATGACGGGCGTGCCACAGGCCATGGCCTCCAACAGTACATTGGCCCAACCTTCCCTGCTGGAACAAAGCGCGAGTGCATCGGCAGCGCTGTACCACCATTTCAGTTCAATCTGGTGCACGATGCCAACAAACCGAACACGGGCTGCAACGCCTCTTTTTGCAGCCAAATGCTCTAACGCAGCCCGTTCAGGGCCAGCCCCCACAATCATTAGATCAACATCGCCCGGCAAAAAGGCAAGCGCTTCAATGGCGACATGATGGCCTTTGCGCTCAATAAGGTGCCCAACAGACAGCAATAATCGGCGTTCTGATGACAACCCCAACCGCTGGCGGGCAGCGACACGGGGCTCCGGTACAAAGCGCTCCAAATCAACGCCATTTCGCAGTGTATTGAGCTTAAGTGGGTCAGTGCCCAGCGCCTTCAAGGTGTCCATCAGAGCGCGACACACGCCGATGGAAGCGCTTGCGCGATCGGCTGTATTCAGGATAAGTTTGCGGGGGAATTTGAATTGCGGGATGAGATTGAGATCGGTACCCCGAGCGGTCACAACAAACGGCTTGCCAAGCCATTTTGCCAGCATACCCGCTGCGACACCATCAGGGTAGTAGTAATGTGCATCGATGACATCAAAGTCAAATCCTTCGCGGATAAGCTTTTTTAAAGTTGGCAAAGCGCTCAGTGCCATTGTGAAAGGCGCAATATTCATCCCGATTTTTGGTGGCAACAAATACCTCGGGTGATGCACTTCCAGGCCATTGCGTTGTTCAACACGAGGTGTCGTCGCAAAAAGATGGTAGTCGCCAAATCGCTCTCCCCTAAGCGGGAACCACGGAACTGGTGCAACTACTTTCGCAAGCACTCGCCCAGTCTTGATAAGCTCCCGAAGCCGTGTTTCTACAAAAATTCCATGGATTGGGCGGACTGAACTGGGAAACAACGAAGAAAAAAGAAGGATGCGAATCAGGGGCTGCATAAAGGCAATTATGCGGGAACCCGACCAAAATCGGCCAAGTCCAAGTTCAATTTTTCACGCACGAATGGCGGCGATATTGAGGCGCGGAGATCACTCATTTGCGTCGACATTTACAGCTTTCTCAGCCAGCGCAGTCACTTTTCTGGCGTTGGCAATCCATGTCAATTGAAGTTTTTCGATAGTAGCACTCGCGCCTATTGCCAAACGCCTGCGCAGGGCTTCATCTTCAGACAGCCTCGTCAATACAGATTCAAGCCCTTCCGCCGTGCGCCCATCGAACAAAAGCGCATTTTCACTATCAGTCAAAACTTCAAGCAAATTGGGTTCGCTGGGCGCGACGATGGCTTTTCCCAATACAAGGTACTCCATCAGCTTCAGTGGAGAAGCGTAGGCGGTTACTGCTGGTTGCAACGCAACATCGAACGCCGCAACATGTGCCGGAACATGTTCTCGATTGATCACGCCTGTAAAACGAATGCGGTTACGGATACCCAGTTGTTCAGCCAGGTTTTCCAACTCCAAACGCACTGGGCCGTCACCAACCACGAGCAAATAACCATTTTCAGGTGCTTGGGGTGTGGCAAGCCATTTGACAACACGATCTACACCATGCCAATCCCGCACAAAGCCGGTAAAACCCAGAACCAATTTACCATCAAGACCCAAGCGTTTTTTTGCCGTCAACACATCTGGTGCATCGACAAAATGGGCCTCGTTGATGCCATTTGCAATGACCGAAATTCGCTCATCAGGAACCCCGTAAGCCTTGACATGCTGCGCAAGTACGTTCGTGACTGGCAGCACGAAATCAGCAGAGCGCCAGGTGAAGCCCTCGGCCCACCGGGCCAGCCGTTTCAGTGAAAGACCACCGCTGTGTTTGATGCGCTCATCGACCAGTGGTGCATTGACTTCCAAAAGCAACGGCACCTTGAGTTTACGCTTCACTAGCACACCGGCTATCAAAAACAGGTTGTACCGCTCGTAAATGAAGTCTGGCTTGAAGCCTTTGGCGGCCCTGACAAGCTGCTTGTAGGCCAACAAGGAATAGGAAAGCTCCAGCAACTCGTATAACGCGAGGGGCAAAACTGCCTTCATACGCCCCACCCAGCCTACTTGGGCACCCATCGCCCCTTGTCCGGCGTCTCTGCCCCCCATAGAAGGCGCTACAACACATACTTCGTGACCCAGCGCGCGCATCGCCTCGATCATTTCCTCAATATGAACGGCCTGCCCGTCTTTGGAAGCGGTTCGGTGATGGTAAAGAATTTTCATGAAATGCAGTAATTGGTTCGAGCCATGGGTTACTGTTTTGGCCGCCTAAAACGCTGGGTGAACCGAGGAAACATCTCGATTGCCGTTGATTCCAAACCCGGCGGGCGGCCCACCATTAGCCAGCTTGCCCACATCAAGGCCGTATAAGTGATGGCGCCTGTCAACGCGCCAAAAACCAATTTCATTGACAGGGCCTCAAAATGTGATGCCACTGACTGGACAGAAAAGTACATGACCAAAGCGCACAGAGCAGGTCGGCCAGTGACATAGACAGTTGCTCGCAACGACATCCCGCAACTCACGCGGGCGCTGATCGCAACCGCCAATTGCCTGACAGCAATGGACAATATTCGCGCCCAAACCAACCCAATGAGATAGTGAATGGGTACAAGTGAAATCGCCAGTGCAACAAATGCCACGAGCTCTATAAAGACGATGTGGCTCTGAATTTTGACGAATCCGCGCATCACCAGCAAACTGTCGAAGGGCCGTAGCGTACCACTCAGCGTGCTTGCAATTGCAAAAGCCGCAACAAAGGGCGCAGCACCCAGCCAAGATGACCCAAGAATCAAGGCCGTGACCGTAGTAGAGATAGCTGCAAAGCCAACCCCCACCGGCATGGTGATCGCACACAGTACTGCAACAGCTTTCAAGACCGATGCATTTACCTCGACGACCGATCCCCGCAGGGCAGCCAAAACAGGCAACATGGCCTTGAGCATCGCCGGGCCGATTTCAGCAGTTGGCATTTGTCCCAAATCTGCGCCAACGTTGTACAGCCCGTATTCCGCAGTTGTTCCTATTTTTGCGGCTACGAATTCGTCGGTTTTCCCCAATACAAATCCCGCCACGCCACTCAAAGTGAGCCACTTGGAGACATCCCAAATTTTACGAATGTCGCGCGTCTCCCATCGGGGCCTGTAAGGGTGCAAGGCGTAGCTTAAAAATGCGCCAGATAGAAATCCGCTCAAGATACCTAAAACCAATGCACGGTAGTCTCGCAAAAAATAGCCGGCTGTTATGGTGACCAATACGCTAAGAATCTTACTGGTGATGCCCAATTTGAAATCGATAGAGAAATTGAACTCTTTTTGGGCAAGGGTTGTACCGATATTACCGATGCCAATCATCAAGAGTCCGATGGTCAGCACCCAAATGACAGGCATGACTTTAGGCTCATTGAAATATTGGCTGGCGATGGGTGCGGCCAACACCAAAACTCCTGCTGCAATCAGGCACTGAAGCAGCCGAAGCGTCCAAGCTGAATTGATCTCGCTCGTCGTGACCTCATTCTTTCTGAGCAACGCTGTGGAGGGGCCGTTCTCAACAAAGGCCTGAATCGTACCCACAACCAGATAGGCCATGGCCACAATTCCGTAGTCCGACGGCATCAACAACCGCGCCATCACGACGGTATTGACGAACCCGATCGCACGGATTGACCAGCGCAGGCCAATGGTCCAAGCGGCTCCTTTGAAGAGCGCCCGTTTGGGACTGATGTCGCCGCTCACGCCAAATTAGCCATCGTGACACCACCCAAAACTATTGCAATCCATTTGGCATCAGCATTCACAAAGTTAAGCCCGTTCCATCAAGTGCAAGCTCGCGCCGTCGAAGATCCGACAATAAGAAACGATCATGCCGCTCAGAGCAAATTTGGAAATGGCCTTTTCCCGGTTTGCGGACTGCATCTTCAATGCGACATCAGGTACCGAATACAGCTGCCAAATAGCGTTGGCCAAAGCCGCTTCATCACCTGACGGAACCAACAGGCCATTTAGCCCATCTGCCACCAAATCCGGCGTTCCCCCTACCGCTGTAGCCACAATCGGCAAACCTGTCGCCATTGCCTCCTGCAAGGTACAAGACGTACCTTCTGCCTGTGAGGGAAGTACAAAACAATGAAACATTTTCATGACATCGGCGACGTCGCTGCGTGCGCCTGCCAGCCAAACCAAATGGCTCTTGCCCGCGTCTTTCAAAAGTACCTCAATGTCAGCACGCAAGGGGCCGTCACCCACAATAACCAAGCGCAATCGCTCACTCGCATCCGGGTGATCGGCCAACACTCGCAAAAATGCTCTAACCAACAATGGCTGATTCTTGACTGTTTGCAGTCGGCCTACACAGCCAATCAGCCAGTGGATCGCTGGATCAAATGGGAGATCTCTAACCACTGTTCCCGCACCCGCATGCGGTGTAAATACATCTGTGTCCACGCCATTGGCTATCAGCACAATTTTAGAATTTGGAATACCAACTCGGCGGTGCAAATAGCCCTGAATATCCTTTGATACCGCCACATAACGGGAAACGAAGGGTCGATAGGCCCGACGAAGCCACTGATAGCGCGGGTTGGTTCCGTCAGGGTCATGGGCATCCCAACCATGTTCGGCATGCACTCTCAAAGGCACACCCGCAAGCGCTGCGATAGGAACGATTTCAAGAGCAGCCAAATTACACGTATGAACCACGGCTGGCTTCAAAGCCCGCAGAATTTGATAAATTTTTGGATATAACGAAAAGGCATGACCAGCCGCCTTGTGAAGCTCAACAAACCGGACATCGTCACGGGTGATTCGGTTCTTGAAATCGCTGACGGTTGTTAATGAGAGCACCACGTGGTCATAACGGTCAGATGGCAACGTATTGATCAATTGGACGATGACATTTTCCAGTCCGCCAATTCCGAAGCTGTACATCACGTGGACGATCAGCCGCTTACGGGAAGACGTTGGCGGCTTCAAACCAGCTAACGCTACACCTTCTTCAGGCTTTTGCATGGCCAACTATTGCCTCAGCAGGGGAAGTCGAATGACGCAAGAAAGCGTCAAACATGATTAGCATCCAGAGTGGCGCAGAGTGATCACGCAGACCGCTGGAATGTTGCTCAACCATCCGTTGCAACACACCTCGATTGAAGTAGCCGGTCGCCAAAACCTGCGGGCCCAAAACCGCCTGCTCCATGCGTTGGCGCAAGGGGCCACGTAGCCACTTGGCCAATGGCACAGAGAAGCCCATTTTGGGCCGATACAAAATATCATGGGGCAGCTTCGGCTCATAGGCTTTTTTCAACAACCATTTGCCCTCTTGCCCTTTGATTTTCAGGCTGGAAGGTAATGTCGCCAGCCACTCCACCAGTTTGTGGTCCATCAAAGGCTCACGAACTTCCAGGGAATGGGCCATAGATGCCCGATCGACCTTGGTATTGATGTCACTGACGAGCCAAGTCTTGTAATCCAGGTATTGAATCAATGCCAGCGGATCGTCTGTTTTGGCCCTGGACGCGTGATGCTTGAAAACTTCCAGCGCCCGATAGCCACCCAATTGCTTTTTAAACGCATCTGAGTACAAGGCTTCTCGTTCGTCGGCCCGAAGGACAGACATGCTGTGCATTTAGGCCTCTGACGAGTCGAGCGCCAATGCCTGAAAAGTGGTTTTTGCTCGGAATGCACGGGGGGCCCAATCGGCCTTTGGATAAATACGCCCCAATGCGCCAAACAAAGGTTTTCTAATCCCCAGCGGCAAGGTATTGCGCC
>JANOVW010000002.1:0-3419 GCA_031417575.1 Rhodoferax sp.
ATGGGCTTTTCGCAGTAGACGTGTTTGCCCGCGCGGATGGCTTTGGCCAGCAGGGCGGGGCGCATTTGGGTGGTGCCCGCGTCAAAAAACACGGTGTCGGCCGGGTTGGCCAGTGCGGCATCCAGGTCGCTGCCCCAGCGCGAGATGCCGTGGGCCTTGGCCAGCGCTTCGATTTTGGCGGCATTGCGGCCAATCAAAATCGGGTCGGGCATGACCTTGTCGCCGTTGGCCAGCGTTACGCCGCCTTGTTTGCGGATCGCCAAAATCGAGCGAATCAGGTGCTGGTTCAAACCCATGCGCCCGGTTACGCCGTGCATGATAATTCCTAGATTTTGCGTTGACATTGTATTATTGGTAATTAAATTTGTTATGTTTTATATAGCGTATGGTGCAATTAATACGAGATAAATAGGCTTTATTTTACAAAAATATATTTAATATTGAGATATTTAACCCTAAAAAGCATCCAAACCCTTGCGCGCAGTAACCCGCAACTTGGCTTGTACTGGCGGCAGTGTAAAAACCGTTGATCAGTTCTGCGTTGGGGTGCACGGGGGCTCCGGTGGGGCGGGTGTGCTGATGATTATGCCCATGACCCCCATGGTCACATCTGCTTCGCCTACACCGCGGGACGTTTTAATAAGTTGCGATGCAATGGCAAGTTTTGAGTTCATCAGCAGCTGGAAGCACCCAAACCAGAATGGGATTTACCACTCGGGGAAGTTGTTCAGCTTTGTGCCGCTCGGTGTGCAAAGCATCAAAGCGACGGGCACCGCCAGCAATGTGAATTTGGGTGGGTGCCGGATTTGCGGGAAGCCAAGGGCAAGGGCACCAAGCAGCAATGCATTGGCTGGCAGCGGACCAAAGATTGAAAATACACCAGCGATGAGCAATGAATCAAGACAAATTTGAAGCTTTGTGGGCGCGCGGGCTTGCAATCGGTGGACCTGGAGGCTTGGTTCCGTTTCGCATTGCTTAAACTTGCTTCGCCATTTCCAAGCTCCGGATTTTCCGGTAAATGGCCATCACCTTACCGAGGGCGGGAATGGGCTGGAAGCCGTCGGTCGGTGAGGCCAAGTCAAACGTCAAAAACCGATAGGTGGCCCAATCCAACAGGTCAAAACTCGTGGCCGTAAAGCTGTCATCCAAAAGCACTTCTCCATCGCCAGATGGGCTGACTGGGTTGTCTCGACTGCTGTCGTTCAGATTTTGGCCGGTGATGACTCCAGAAGGCACAAAGCGGGTTCGGCGGCTATCGGTTTGCTCGCGCTCCAAAGCTGACATTCAAACTCGTCCCCCTGGTCCGTCCAAGCGTTCACCGGCACCTTACCTGTGGGCGGTACCGATCGCCCGCATCTTCGAAGTGTTCTAGCTGCCGTGCCCGCTGTGCGGTGGGCAGATGCGAATCAATGCCTTCATTACCGAGCCCCCGCACATATCCCCGTCGCGCGGGTAACTATTGTGGAATGAATGCTATAGCATGTCGGTGAGGGTTCTGCGGTCGAGCCATACCGGGCCTCATGCAGTTGAATTGCCAATGCGTTGCCCAGGGCGGCGTACACTGGTCCGGCCGCCCAAGGCGGTCATGAAAATCTTGAACAGCCACCTCAAGGTGTATCTGGATGTGGCCCGCGAAGGCCAAGCCAAGTGCCCCCTATTGCGGAAAGGTGGATGCACTAAAAGTCGGTGGGCATTTCACCGACTACCATTGACCGATCACGCCTTTTTAGTCCAGGCGCTGCACCAGCCTTTACTGGCCACCAGCTTGTTGCCAAACACGGCGCAGCTGCCAGTGTCGTCGCCTGCTTTGCCTTGAAACAAAACGCAGCCCCCGCAACTGCGACCAGCCACATAGTTGGGATATTTTTTGGCGTCAGTTTTCGCGCCGTCGGGGCTGTAACCGAGTGCCACCGCTTGCGGGTCTGTCTCAGGGACAACCGTTTGTGCCCGTGCGGAATGGGTCACGGCCAGCGCCCCCAGAGCCGAAGCACAGGACAGGGATTGCAGGAAAAAAGTTCTGCGTGTGTTTGTCATGATGATGTCCTTGGGGTTTTACTGTTGCTTGGCGCCTTCAACCAGGCGTCTACCGAGAGAAACGGCGTAGGGCGCAGCTCTGGCAGGCAACATCGGATCGGCCGAAGCTTCCACGCCTTTAGGCATCACCATCGGGCTGTAATTGGTCGTCAGGCAAGGCCCGCCGCCGTCTTCAGAGACGGAGGTTATTTTCAGCAGACCCAGGGTGACTTTTTTACGACCCTCGGGCAACGGAACGGTTGCACTGTCGATCTTGTCGCCTGGCTGCGCCAGCTCCAGGTTGAAGTTAAAAGCAACTTTGCCCTCTTTCACGCGCTGCCGCAGGTCATCAAAAAGAAAGTTGGCACCTTTGGCTTTTACCTCGTCATCGCTAAGTCCCTGCAAGCCGCCCACAGGTTCAAAAACCCATTTACCAAACTGCTTGGCACCGCTGGCATTGACAAACCCGAAAGCATGAACCCCCCAATAGTTGACGCTGCCAAAGCTGGCCGGAACAGGCTGCGAAGCGAAGTGCCTGGCTTGCAACAGAACTTCAGGGTTGGCATCATTGAATGCCTTGACTTTGGCGGGGTCAGCCGCTTTGGTCAATGGGTCGGCTTGACGCGACACCAGAAAATCCAGCAGCTGTTGGGGCGAGGAAGCTCCAAAAACTGGGGCAGAAATATTGCCCATCATCCATAGTTCGTTGTTGGGCAAGTTAAATTGGAGCGCCATATTGCGCTGGGATTTTGCGTTGTCTGCGGCCTTGGGATTGGCCCCCCCGACAGAGTACCGCACTTCTACTGGCACGGGTTTTCCATTGAAGACGGATGCTGTCGACAGCGCCCTGGCGTCGGCAGTGCCGACAAACTCGCCCTTGGCGCAGATGCCTTTAGCGCCTGACCGGCGATAACCCTCGAATTTGCCGGCTGTGGCTTCAAATTGATTGACCATCGCGTTAGGGTCGCTGACCGACGCGGCTGGCACCCCCGAGCCTGTTTGCGCCATGGCGCTGAGGCTTAATGTTGCGGTGGCGACTGCTACAGCAGAAAGAATGAAGGTTTTCATAGGGGCAACTCCTGGGGTTAATCTAAACAAGCCGCTGTCAGCGGCTTGCGTTTGTTATCGTCGGTTTTCTAAGAAGATTCTCACAGCAAATTTGAAAAACCTGAACCTGCGACCATGCATCCCGGCCAAACAGTGAGACTTTGATGACTAGGCTTGAACAATTTTCGAAAGTAGTGTCGTCTTTGGGCTTGTTTTGAGCCGTTCTCTGATCATTGCCCCGCAGTGGCTTGGCTACGCGGTGATGACCGAGCCGCTGCTGCGCCATCTTTAGCGCACGATGTTATGTCAAATCGTAGCCTACCATTTCGAGGCTTGGTATGAACTTGCCAACGCAGTAA
>JANOVW010000003.1:0-2222 GCA_031417575.1 Rhodoferax sp.
CATTCCATGGTGGTTGGCAACATGCATGTATTTTTCGCGGAAACACTGGAAACCTTCGTGGCGGATTTGAACCGAGCCCGCCCCACTTTGTTTGTGTCCGTCCCTCGCCTGTGGCTCAAGTTCATGCAGGGTGTTTCGGCCAAAATGCCGCCGGCCAAACTCAACCTGTTGTTGTCCATCCCCATCCTCAAGGGCATTGTGGCCAAAAAGGTGCTGACGCAGCTCGGCCTGGATCAGGCCAAACTGGCCGGCAGCGGCTCCGCACCCTTGCCGCCGTCACTCATCCAGTGGTATCGCAAACTGGGCTTGAACCTAATCGAAGGTTACGGCATGACGGAAGACTTTGCCTATTCCCATACCATGACCGAAACCCACAACGATGTGGGCTACGTGGGCTTGCCCTATGACGGTGTGGAAGTGCGCATTGGTGACGGCAATGAAATCCAGATTAAATCGCCTGGCCAGATGGTGGGTTACTACAAACGCCCTGATCTGGACGCTGAGGTGTTCACGGCAGACGGCTTCTTTAAAACCGGCGACCAAGGCGAGCGCAGCGCTAACGGGCAGCTCAAGATAACAGGCCGCGTGAAGGAACTCTTCAAGACCGCCAAAGGCAAATACGTGGCGCCGGCGCCGATTGAAAACAAACTCAATGCCCACCCCATGATCGAATCGAGCATGGTCTCGGGTGTGGGCCAGGCGGCCTCTTATGCGCTGGTGGTACTGGAAGAGAACCTGCGCCCCAAAGTGGGTGACCCGGCGGTCAAAGAAGAAGTTACTGCATCCATGACCCAATTGCTCAAGGAAACCAACGCCACCTTGGCTGATTACGAAAAAATGCAGATGATCGTCATCGCGCGCGATCCGTGGTCGATTGAAAACGGCTGCCTCACGCCGACCATGAAAATCAAACGCGCCCGCATTGAGGGCAATGTTGAAGCCCAGGTAGAGTCCTGGTTCAACAAAAAGGACAAGGTGATTTGGTTGTAATATTTACATCCAAGAAAAATTTTTGTAAAAAAAGAAATATATTTCCGTAGTAATTGCACAGCTAGCTACTTTTAATATAGCTGTTTTTTATAAATTTAATTTGATAATTATTTAAAATATAGAAAATTAGGTTTTTTACGCTTATTTCAAAGGCAAATTGACGGCTCCGGCGGGCTTTCAATTTGCTTTTTTTATGGGCGAACCTGACTGAAAGCCTGCAACGCTACGGTGTCAGGGCAACCGCCTTTGGTGGGTTGCCGAGGCAGGCGGGCGCAGGGCAATGTCGCTGCCTGACAACGTCATGCATTTGCCGTCAACCTGACATGGACCTGTCACCAGCCCAAACCACACTCACGCTGTACAGACAAACAGCGGAGGCAAGACATGCGGGCTTATTTGGGGCAAACCTATTTCGACACCGCCAACGGCAGGCCACTACCTGCCAAGCGTGAGTTTGCCTCAGGTGCGGCCACGCTCCCGTCCGTACACGCACCTGCGCACGTGACGCCAACAACACCGACAGCAACACCCCCCGAGCCACCGGACGATGGCGATCAACCCCCACGCTACCAAACCGTTTTCATATCGGATCTGCACATCGGCACCCCCGGATTTCAAGCCGAGGCGTTGCTGGATTTTTTGAAGGCCTATCCGAGCAAACACCTGTACCTGGTCGGCGACATTGTGGACGGCTGGCAACTCAAGCGGCGCTGGTTTTGGCCGCAATCGCACAATGACGTGGTTCAAAAACTGCTGCGCCGTGCCCGCAAAGGGTGCCGGGTCACGTTCATTCCGGGCAATCATGATGAGTTCGCCCGAAACTTTGTCGGACATCAGTTTGGCGGCATTGAAGTGGCGAACACGGCTGTGCACCACACCTTGGATGGACGTTCACTGTGGGTAACCCACGGCGACCAGTTCGACGGGGTGGTGCAATGTGCCAAGTGGCTGGCTTACCTGGGTGACAACGCCTATGAGCTCACCTTGCGTGTCAACCGCCACCTGAACCATGTGTTGGCCCGATTGGGTTTGCCGTACTGGTCACTCTCGGCCTATTTGAAGAACAAGGTGAAGATGGCGCTCAGCTACGTGCAGGATTTTGAATCGGCGGTAGCCCGCGAAGCCAAACGCCTGGGGCACGATGGTGTGGTGTGTGGCCATATTCACCGCGCCGAAATGCGCGAGATCAACGGCGTGTTGTATTGCAATGATGGCGACTGGGTGGAAAGCCG
>JANOVW010000004.1:0-1871 GCA_031417575.1 Rhodoferax sp.
CTGAACCACCTGCCAGGTGCACCCGACAACCGGCTGGGCAATGAGATCAAAGAACGCTTGCTGAACGCCTATTTTGTTGAAGGGCGGTTTATTGGGAGCCTCGATGTGCTGGTGGAAATTGCCGTTGCAGCCGGGCTGGATGGCGATGCGGTGCGGACCCATTTGAGCGACCCGGCCACGCACGAAGCGGTCTCGCAAGCCGACGCGCAGGCACGCCAGATGGGGGTCAGTGGCGTGCCGTTTTTCATCTTCAACCAGAAGGTGGCGGTTTCGGGTGCGCAAGACCCGCAAACACTGGTACAGGCGATGCGGCAGGCATTGGCTACCGCCTGAAGTCATCACGGCCTGTCAATTCAGGCTTTTTTACGATCGAGCAAAAACCAGGTAGGCATCAAGCCTTTGCCTTTGATCTCGATCTCGCCCCGGCTTTCAAACGTGTAGGCGCTGCCCAAAGCGCGCGCCATCGCCAGGCTAACCTGAATACGGCCCGGCAAGCCGGTGGATTCCAAGCGGCTTGCCGTGTTCACGGCATCGCCCCACACGTCATACAAAAACCGCTTGAGCCCGATCACTCCGGCCACGGCCGGGCCGATGTGCATGCCCAAGCGCAGCTGAAAATTGACCCGATGAGCCGCGTTGTAATCAGCCAGCGCCGACAACATGGCGCGTGCCAGATCCGCCATGGCAACCGGGTTGTCTTTGCCTACCACCATATAGGCGTCACCAATCGTTTTGATTTTTTCGGCGTCGTAGTGATCTACAAGTTGATCAAAACTGGAAAAGATCTGGTTCAGGACTTCCACCAGTTTGTCTGGCGACACGCTGGCGGAATAGTTGGTAAAACCAACAATGTCGGCAAACAATACCGTCAGGTGCTCATACCGTTCGGCCTTGACGGTGTGGCTTTCCTTGAGTTCATTGGCGATCGACACCGGCAGGGCGTTGTAAAGCACAGAGTCTGCCCGCTCGCGCTCGGATTCAACACGGCATTTTTCCTGGAACAGGCCCCTCGTCGTGCGCATCATGTAGCCATCCAGTACGAACGCAACGATGATCACAACAACGAGATTGACGACAACACCGCTGGTAAAAAAAACGGGCTGCGGATCCAACCAAACGATGACACCCATCAAGCTAACAGCGCTTGTCATCAACACCACGCGGCGCAGATGACCCGGAAAGGAAAACACGGCTGACATGCCTATCAAAATCATCGCGTTGATGGACATGTCCTGGTTCAAGACCCACGAAATCACACCAAACACCAAGAAGGCCAAGGCAGTGCAAATGAAGAAAATCTGCAAAATGAATTTGCGGGCCTGATGCGTGAGACAACGTCGACTAAACAACAACATGATCCCGATGTATGCCACCATACCGACGTGCCAAAGTGCGAGATAAAAATAGGCTGGATTGTCTTTCCATTGGCCATTCAAGTACAACACTGGATCGACCACACCCAGAATCAGCAGCAGAATGATCAAGGTCATGCGAAAAAAGGGCACCAGCAGATCGAACGAGCGATTGATCACCCATACATCGAAGGTGTCGCCATTGCCATCGACCGTACGCTCCTCCGGCTCGTCAAATATGCTCAAAAATTCAGACTCTTGATTCATCGACTTATAACGAACGCGCGGTTGTGAACAGGTTTTTAAGTAGGCGTCCACACGATAGCATGGCTCACCCCGTTCATGTTGACGGAGTAAAGTCCCGGCATGAATGAGCGCAAATCTTCGATTGACGCACTGGCGGTTGCCATGTTGCTAGCTTGCTGTGTGTTTTGGGGCTTTCAGCAGGTACTGGTAAAGGCCACCATCCCGGAAGTAGCGCCGATTTTTCAGGCGGCCATCCGGTTTGCCGGCGCCGTC
>JANOVW010000005.1:0-4917 GCA_031417575.1 Rhodoferax sp.
GACGCAGGTAAGCTTTTTCACATGCAGACAAACTTGAGATTTGGCTGTGTGTTGTTGCGCAACTACCTGGATGAGAGGCGAGGTGACCTCTCCCAAGCATTGGCAGATTACCATCAAGGCAACCTGAATATCGAGGGACAAAGCCAGTCGCCAGTCCAATTCGTGGATCTTGTGCTGGCAAACAAACGCCGCTGGTAGGCTGCTTGGAGAGCAGTTCTAAGGTATCTTTTCTAGGCCCGTTGGCGTTTAGCATTTGCGTCGGACCCGGCTTCAATTCCGCCCAAAGAAAAACAGCCAGTCATCAATGTCCAGCTTGACCCGCGCCTCGGGGTTAGCCGCAAGCACCTGTTGCCATCCATCGAATTGATGCAGTTGCTGGGTGTGGTGACTCAGTTTTTCCAGGCACTCCCCCAGGTCTTTTTGCAAATCGTTGCGCACCATCACCTGCGAACCCTGGTTCCAGTCGCGTGATTTGGGGCTGCGGAATTCCATAACAATCGTTTCGTCAATCTCCAGCCCCTCAGAGCGGATGGTGCCCATCACCTCCAGCCGCTTGGCTTTCCACCAATCGAGCCGTTCCTGGTGGAAGTCCTTTTTCTGGTCTGCCGCCTCGGCCAGCTTGGTGGCGGTGTAGTCAAAACCCCAGTCTTGTCTGAGCATGAAAATCTCCCTGTCCGTTTCCGTCAAAAAGCAACGTCCAGAGAGTGTCACAGCCGACTGGCTCATAATTTGAGCCAGTCACCGCTGACAATGGCTTTATCGACAGAGAAAAGAACCCATGCACATTGAAATTACAGATTCAACCGGTAGCGTTCTCGCCATCACCACAGACGTGAACAGCGTAGTTTTTGGCGCCACGGCATGCTCCCCAAACGCGGATGGATTCACGGCGCTCAGTGGAATGGTCGGACGGCGGATGCCCCGGGCAGAACTCGAATTGGCTTGTCGGCAAAGCATTGCGCGGGAAGAGGTCTGCATCCTGCCTGCAAATGCTTCACTTGTCACGCGCGTCATGATTGTTCCAAATGCCGGTGGATTGGATATCGCGGGAAAGAAGAAGGCAGCAGGCTTGATGATAGATTTGTTTCGTGCGACGCAAACTGCACGAGTTGCAACCGCGTCGCTATTGATCAACCACTTTAGCGTTGTCCAACGCTATCCCCAAGCCCATGTAGTGGGAATTTTCGACGCGATCACCGAATTGAAGCGTCAGTCATTTCTGGGCCTGAGGGTTATTGGATTTCAAGTCCATGCATCGATCAAGGCTGAATTCGAGCGAGACGTCAGCCGGGCGCTGTCTATCAACTGATCCACAAAAGATATGCCTTTCCTCTCAACACGTAAACACCGCGATCCATACTTCGCACCAGCAGACGCTGAACAACGTCTTCAAGAAGCTATTCAACTGCTTTCGACACTTCGCGATATGCCACTGCACGAAAAAACAAAAAAGAAAATGTTGAACCACGCCATTTGGCTGGTGGTTGAATCCACTGGCAATTTTTACTCCAGATTTAGGAGTGCTGGTGTGCTTGCGACCCCGGATGTTCCCATACAAAGAGATCACATATATCCGCGCAAACAGCTTGTAGGAGAAGCGCTAGCGAACGAGATTGATCTTGCCGATATCGTCCAGCGCGCGCAATGTTGCATTGTCACAAAAGACGAGCACGTCCGACTTTCGAAAATATCAACAACTGTCCAAGGTCACGAACGATATCGCCTTGCCGAAGTCGAAATCCATGACATGGCTACCTATGCCTGCGTTGCGCGAGAATAAACCTTCTGACAAGCTGACCCTTGTCTTCATTCAGCCGACGTCTGGCGATATCTGTCAAAGAAAAACCCCTCTTTCATCACTTTCGCCGTATTGCCCCACTGCCCGCCTCAACCCCGCCAGCAGCTTGTCGCGCAGGTCCGATGGCGACACCACACGTACATCTGCACCGTGGCGCTGGATTTCCATTAAAAGTTCGGAATCGTGGGTGTACGGCACCTTCAATTCCAGTGAACCATCGGGCAGTTTCCGCGACTTCTGATCGGGGTGCCATTGTTCGGGTGCCACCCAGATGGCTGACGCGGGCGTGAACACCAGCGTGGCCCATTGCAGCTTCTCGCCGTGGTAAATGCCAAAACCTTCGTCCATGGTCTTCTCAACGGTGGCCAGCGCCACTTCCCTGGCTGGCTCATCCAACACACGCGCTTCCCATATCGCATCAAGTGCAAAGCGCTGCAATGCCTTTCGGGTATGGCACCAGGCATCCAGATACCAAGTGTTGCGGTGGTGCACCAACCGTTGGGGCGACAGGTTGCGTTCGCTGGTCTCATTGCGGTGGCGCGAAAAATAGGTGACGTGCAAACGGCGGCGTTGCGTCAACGCCAGGCCCACCCGTTCAAAAAACTGGCTGGGCACTTCGCGCCGGGCGGCACTGAGGATGCGCACCCGGCGCTGCAATTCCTGCGCCTCCATGGGGGTGCTGGCGAGCATAGCACTGAGCCGTTGCAAAATGGGCTGCAAATGACGCTGCAACATGCCCGCCGAATCCAGCCCCGCAATCAACCGGTACATGGTGAGCAGGGCCACGATTTCCTGCGGATTGAACCAGACGCCGGGCAGTTCCTGCCGCCGGGTTCCGGGTTTGCTTTTCTCCGGCGGCTGGGTGATGGAATAGGTGTTTGAGTAGCGGTCGTACACCACCGGCACGTTCATGCGGTCGCGCAGCACTTCCAGATAACGCTTCAGTGTGGCGCGGGAGATTTCAAGTTCATCCAGCAGCGCGTCCCGGCCCAACGACTGGCGGCTGAGCAACAGGCGTTCAAGCTGATACAAACGGTCTAGCTGGTTCACAAATAAAAGGGTTGGGTTGGTTGCAGGCCATGATGCCGCCACGGGCTGAAGCCATTACTTTGCGCGAAACGTCTCCACCCGGTTTTTGCCGCCACGCTTGGCCTCATAACAGGCGCTGTCTGCGGCGTTGAGCACTGCTGCCACAGTGGGCAGGTCGCTGGCCACCTGGACCACACCCAGGCTGGCGCCCACGGTGAACTCCTGGCCTTGGTAGAGCAGGCGCCAGCCTTCCACACCCGTTCGGATCTGCTCGGCGATCTCCAGTGCCCGCCCCAGCGAGCAGCCGGGCAACAACACCGCAAATTCGTCACCTCCCATGCGGGCCACAGTGTCGCTCTGGCGCACCCGGCTCTCGAACACCGCCGCGAGCTGACGCAACACTTCGTCGCCCGCTGCGTGGCCGGCCGTGTCGTTAACGGCCTTGAATCGGTCAAGGTCAATAAATATGACACACGTTTGGCGCCCTTGGAACTGTTGCATGGCCTGTGCCAGCCGGGCCTCAAACTCACGTCGGTTGACCAGCTTGGTCAACGCATCGTGCGTGGCCGTCCAGGACAACTGCTCGCGCGTGGCGCGCGACTCGGTGATGTCCTCCACAATCCAGATGGTTCCGCCAGAGGGGTCGTTTGCCACAACGCCCCGGCCCAGCATGTGCACCCAGAAGATGCCACCATCCTTGCGCTTGAACTGCAGGTCCCCGTCAAAATAACCCTGGGCCTTGAATTGCTCCCTGACCCGGCCGCCCAGTTCGGTGAACGCCTCCTCCGAGGGATAAATCATGCGGGTCAGCTGGCCGCGCATCTCGCTTTCGCTCCATCCGACCATCAGGCACATCTGCCGGCCAGTCAGCTCAAAGCGGCCATCGCGCGTGAACAGGATGCCCACTGAAGCATTGTCGAGGATGGCCTTGAGCTGGTTCACCATGACATGCTGAGCCTGCTGGGCCGTTTCGCGCGCCAGCGCGACCTGACGCAGCGTGGCAATCAGTTTGCCCACCTCGCCAGTGGCCTGCGGCCACCCGTCTGCTGTCGGGGAGGCCCCCTGAAACAGCAGGCTGGCCCTTTCGGCCAGAAGATCCAGCGGCCGGACCATCCGCGAAGCCAACCGGGCAGCGATGGCCGTGCAGACCACGACCGCCGCAGCCACCACCACCCAGGTCAGCGGCTGCAACAACAAGCTCGCAGCCGTCTGGTCAACCTGTCGCGACGCAAAAAGCAGGGTAACCAGGGCTGCAGTGAAAGCAGATACTGCAGCGATCAAGGCCACCTGGAACGTGACCGTCTCCACGAAACGCAGGAACCCTGACTGGCCTGCAACATCGTTGGTGGCTGTTGGGGATGTCGCGTCGGGCATGGCGTGGCCTCTGTATGGCTGGATTGCCGACCGCCATCTTACAGGGTTGACGGGAAGCATTGATTGATAATGACTCGGTGCAGCTCTGCGAGAACGCGGGGACACATCCAGGAGTGTGCGCATGGAAGTCTCGTTTGCCCAGGAAATCCGTCAGCTTGCCCTGGGGTCGGGAGACACCTTCCATGGTGAAGGCATTCTGGCCATCACCAAGGGGCTGTTGCAGTCCGGTGTTGCCTATGTGGGCGGTTACCAAGGTGCACCGGTGTCGCACCTGCTGGACGTGATGGTGCAGGCCAAAGACTACATGGACGAGCTGGGCGTGCATGTGGAGGCATGCTCCAACGAAGCCTCTGCGGCGGCGATGTTGGGGGCTTCTATCCACTATCCACTGCGCGGCGCGGTGACGTGGAAAAGCATTGTTGGCACCAATGTGGCAGCGGATGCGCTCTCCAACCTCTCCAGCCCCGGCGTGAAGGGCGGCGTGCTGATTGTGGTGGGTGAAGACTATGGCGAAGGCGCGAGTGTGATCCAGGAGCGAACCCACGCCTACGCGCTCAAATCAACCATGTGCCTGTTGGATCCGCGGCCCGACCTCGGCCGCATGGTGGAGATGGTGGAGCACGGGTTTCGGCTGTCAGAGGCTTCGAACATGCCCACGCTGATGGAGTTGCGCATACGCGCCTGCCACGTGCGCGGCAGTTTTGCGTGCAAAGACA
>JANOVW010000006.1:0-2455 GCA_031417575.1 Rhodoferax sp.
CTCCATTTTGGGTTCGGTATTGGGTGCGCATATCATGCAAAGCATCGACATCGGCCTGCTGCTGCACGATATCCCGATAGGCTGGCGCTACGTCATCATTGGCCAGGTGCTGATCGCTGCTGTAGTGTTTGACGTGGTGTACCGCCGCCTCACCGGAGACACCACATGAGCGCGGAATCGATGCCGCTGGCCGGCGCACCAGCGTTGGTGCAGCTCAAGAACATCAGCAAATCATTTGGCGGCGTGCATGCGGTTGAAAACGTCAGCCTGAACCTGCAAGCCGGTGAAGTGGTGGCGGTGTTGGGTCACAACGGCGCCGGCAAATCAACGCTGATGAAAATGCTGGCTGGGGCGTACCCAATTGATGCCGGCGAAGTGGTCTTGTCGGGGCAGGTTGCCAACATCCGCACCCCAGCCGATGCACAAAAACTTGGCATTGAATCGATCTACCAAACCCTGGCGCTGGCTGACAACCTGGATGCTGTGGCCAACCTGTTTTTGGGGCGCGAATTGCTGACCGCCTGGCGCACGCTGGACGACCACCGCATGAACGCCGACGCGGGCAAAGTGTTTTTGCGGTTGAACAAGAACTTCACCAACATCCACACGCCGGTGCGTCGCTTGAGTGGCGGCCAGCGCCAGGTGGTGGCGATTTCACGGGCCATTTATTTCAACGCGCGCATCCTCATCATGGACGAGCCCACCGCTGCGCTGGGCCCTGAAGAAACCGCCATGGTGGGCAATCTGGTGCGCCAGCTCAAGGCTGAAGGTGTGGGCATTTTCCTCATCAGCCACGACATGCACGATGTGTTTGCCTTGTCAGACCGTGTGGCGGTGATGAAAAACGGGCGCATGGTGGGCACCTACCGCACGGCAGACGTAACGGAAGACGAGGTGCTGGGCATGATCATTGGCGGCAAGCAGCCGCAAGGCAAGGCCCAGGCCGGTTTGTAGCCCCAGCACGATGAAAACCACTGGTGACCAGCAGCTCGTCAAGCAGATCAACCGCAGCGTCTTGTTGCGGCTGCTGCGCGCCCGACCGGGGCTTTCGCGCGCGCAGCTGGCCCAGCACAGCGGCTTGACCAAATCCACGGTCAGCACGGCCGTGCGTGAACTGATCGACGAAGGCTGGCTGGTTGAAGCCACTGCGCGGCCTGGCTCGGCGCTGGGTCGGCCATCAACGCCACTGGAAATCAGCGCCCATACCCGCGGGCTGGTGGGTGTCGAAGTCGCTATTGACTGCCTGCGCGTTGCCACGGTCTCGCTGCTGGGCGACGTTTTATGGTCGACCGAATGGCCGCTGCTGGACCAAGCGCCCGATGCGGTCTGTGTGCAAGTTGCCCAGGGTGTTGTGCAGGCCCATGCGCAGTTGGCCGCGCGGGGGCTGCTGATGTCGGGTGTTGGCCTGGGTTTGCCGGGTGCATTTGACGCACGCACCGGTGTGCTGCGGGTCGCGCCCAATCTGGGCTGGCGCAACGTGCCGATTGCTGCCCTGGTGAGCGCCGCTTTTGCGCAGGCGGGTTTGCCGGAAGTACCCGTGTTGATCCAGAACGAAGCCGATGCCGCTGCGCTGAGCGAGTATGAGTTCGACGGTGCCAATGGTTCTGAGGCGCTGATCTTTGTGACCTGTGACGTGGGCGTGGGCGCTGGTATTGTGCTGAATGATCGTCTCTACACCGGTGCGCAAGGCCTGGCCGGGGAAATCGGGCACAGCATCTTGCAATTCGACGGCCCCTTGTGTTCGTGTGGCCGGCGGGGCTGCGCCGAAACCTTCATTGGTTCCCACGCCTTGCAGCGTGAACTGCAGGCCACCGGCTCCTTGTACCAGGCGGGTCAAAACCTGGGCGTATTGCTGCAGAACCTGTGGACATCCTTCAACCCCGGGGTGCTGGTGGTGGGTGGCCAATCGTGTGTGCGGCATCCTGATTTGTTTGACGGGGCCTGCCGCACCCTGCAAACCTATGCCGAAAGCGCCGGTATGACCGCACCCACGGTTCGTGTGGCCCGGTATGGCTTGCTGGCGGCTGCGGTAGGTGCTGCCGCACTGTTGTTACACGACCAGCTACGCCCCATGCAAGCGCGGCGCGTCACCGGGGCTAGGCAGTCGCCGGTGATGGAGCCGTGTTGGGCTGAAGACGAAGCGGTTTTGCTGGAGTAAACCATGTACCTGGGCATCGACGTTGGCACCTCGGAAGTGAAAGTGCTGCTGTTGGCGTCAGACCATCGGCAAGTTGGCACGGCCGGTGCTGTACTGGGCATCTCGCGCCCTCACCCCGGACACAGTGAACAAAACCCCGCAGATTGGTGGCAAGCAACCCAAACAGCGGTGAGCCGTTTGCGCGAGGCGCACCCATTGGAGTTTGGCAAGGTTCGCGGCATCGGTCTCTCCGGGCAAATGCATGGTGCCGTGCTGCTGGATGCCCGTCACCAGGTTTTGCGCCCGGCGATCTTGTGG
>JANOVW010000007.1:0-3238 GCA_031417575.1 Rhodoferax sp.
AGCGCTGAAAAAATCCTGCATGCGCTGCGGATGAAATTGCCCAGCTATATGGTGCCGTCTATTTTGTCGCTCTTGGATCATCTGCCTGAAAGTTCTGCCGGCAAAGTTGATTACCACGCGCTTCAAGTCCCGCGCGCAGAAGCCAGCGTAACGGTTTCCCGCCAGCCCAGCAATGAGATGGAAAGGGAATTGTTGGCGCTGTGGCAAAAGGTCCTCAAAAGACCGCAGCTGCACGTAGAAGACAATTTTTTTGATGCAGGCGGCGACTCGCTCGCCGCAGTCAGTATCTTGACCGGCATTGAAAAACTGATTGGCCGGCGTGTTCCCATGTATTTGCTGACCGAGCGCCCCACCGTCGAGGGTTTGGCCGCAGCGCTGAGTGAGGGTACGGCTGCGACAGGTTTATTGGTTAACCTAGAACCCGCCCCCTCCATTTCCGCGATTGCAGCTGAAAAAGCGGCCCCTTTGTATCTCGCCGCATCTGGCCATGGCGATTTGATGCGTTTTCAAACACTGGCGAAAACCTTGCGGGGTGCACCCGAGGTTCGCATGTTGCAACCGCCCAGTGCCAGCACGGTGGTCAGAACCGTTGATTTGGCAACGATGTATGCCGATGTCGTGGTGAGTCAGGGAACCGGACCCTGCTATTTGGCTGGTTTCTCAGTGGGCGGATTGGCCGCGCTGGAAACTGCCTTGCAATTAAAACAGCGCGGCATTGATGTCAGAGGCCTTTTTCTGGTGGATACGATTTACCCCAGCCGCTTGTGGGGCGGTACGATTTTGTGGAAAACAATGGGCTGGCTGGTACGGCATTTACACATTCAGGATCTGAGCATGAATGGTCGCAGGCTGGGTGCCATGTTGAATGACCCCGGCCTGGTCGGGCAAGTGATGGCGGTCAGCGGCTATCGGGCATCTTTTTTTGACGGACCCACCCATCTGATCAAATCACAGGGCCTGGCCTCGACCTGGGACCGGCTGCTCTTCCTGGGTTGGCGTCAGCACGTTGGCAAGAAGCTTTTGGAGCACCGCGTCAAAGGCATGCATGGATCGATGTTCGATTTGAACAATGTCGAAGACCTGGCCAAAGCCATTCGCGCGGGTACAAATTCCGCACCTTTGGCAACCACGATCTAGTGGTTTGAATTGACGACACCATTGACCGACGCTTCTGTCGTTTCCAAAAAGAGAGTTGTGCTGCTGTTGGTGGTGCTCGCCGTGTTTTTGGCACTGGCAGCCGCGTGGGCCTGGTCCCCCCTGAAGCAATGGCTTGATGTGCAACGCATTGTGGCTGCGCTGCAACTTTGGGGGCAAACCTATGGCCCGGTTTTCGGAACCCTGGTGGTCACACTTGCCCTGGTTTGCGCCATTCCGCTGTCGTTTTTGTCAGTCGTGACGATCGTAGCCTTTGGATCGGTTCCAGGGTTTTTCATCGCGTTGGCATCCGCCGTGCTGGCTGCAGCGATCACCTTTGAATTGGGAAAGCTGCTGGGGCATGAAGTCGTGGTTCGGATGGGTGGCGAGCGTGTCAATACGATCAGCCGCCGCCTCGGCAAAAACGGCCTCTTGGCTGTCATTGCCATTAGGCTGGTACCCATTGCACCCTTTGCCATTGTCAACATGGTGGCTGGCACCAGCCACATCCGGCGGCGCGATATGTTGTTGGGCACTGCCATTGGCATGTCACCGGGCACGCTGATCATGGTTTTGTTTATCGACCAAATTTTGGCGGCGCTCTTGCAACCCAGCGGCACGACTGGGGCGCTGGTAGCCCTTGCCATCGTATTGATACTGTTGGGCGGCTTTGCGTTTCGCCGTTGGAGTAGGAAAATCGCGCCCCATGAATGAATCAACACCATCCCTGCCATCGGGTTTGCGCCGGGCCAAAATAACCTTGTTGGCGTTGTCGGTGGCCTTTTTTCTGTGCCTGTCTGGCATCGCGCATGCGGGCAAAGGCAAAAGCGACTCCTTTTTTGCCGATGCCAAAGGGCGTTTTGACAAAGGCGATTTTGCCGGGGCCTTGATACAGGCCCGCAATGCCTTGCAGGAAGACCGGGAACATATAGCCGCCCGCATCCTCATGGGGCGGGCTCAGCTGAATACTGCAGACTTCACTTCAGCTGAAACGGCGCTCAGCGGCGCCCTGGCTGCAGGTGCCGAACGGGCTGAACTGGTTGTAGCACTGGCCCAAGCCTACGCAGGCCAAGGCAAGCAAAAGCTGGTGCTGACGTCTCCAGACATGAACCCGGCCGGACTTCCGATCAGTGTTCGGCAGCCATTGCTGCTGATCCAGGGTGCTGCCCATGCCGACCTGGGCGATATTCCGGCCGCCCTGCGAACCATTGCTGAAGCGAGGGCCCTGGATCCGCAAACGCCCGGCAGCTATTTGGCCGAGGTACCGATTCGCTTGCGACAGAGTCAATACAAGGAAGCCGCCGAGATTGTGGAAAAAGGCGCTGCACTGGCGCCTGACTCTGCCGAGGCTCACTATATGCGGGGTTCGGTACAACACGCAGCAGGTAAAGGAGCCGAGGCGGTCGCCTCTTACGGTAAAGCCATTCAGAAGGAGCCCACCCATTTGGGCGCCTTGATCGCTCGGGCAGGTCTGTTAATTGATTTGGGCAAAACTGCGGACGCCAGTGCAGATTTGGCGGTTGTCAAAACGACAGCACCCAGACACCCTTTGGGTATTTATTTGCGGGCACTTCTGGCCGAGCGTGACAACAAAGTCAAGGAATCTCAGGATGCCCTGCGTGAACTGACCACCCAGCTTGATCAAATCCCGCTGGACTACATACGCTACAAGCCTCAGGTTTTGATGCTCAATGGTTTGGCTCATTACGGCTTGAATGAACCCGAAAAAGCCAAGCAATATTTTGAGATCTACCTCAAGGCCCAGGGTGACGCGCCGATCGCCAAACCATTGGCCCAGATTTACCTGCGTTCACGCAACTACGAACAAGCCATTACGGTACTTGAAATCTACCTGCGTGCGCGGCCCGATGATGCCCAGGCATTGGCTTTGCTGGGTTCGGCATTGATGGCCAAAGGGCAATATGCCCGCGCCGCCAACCTGATGGAGCAAGCCGTTAAAACCCGCGATGACCCGACCCTGCAAACGGTTTTGGGCCTCAGCCTGTTGGGTGGCGGGCAATCCGCCAACGCCATCAAGGAGCTTGAAAAAGCAGTCAAGATTGATCCAGGCCAGATTCAGGCAGCGACCACCCTGATTGCTTAC
>JANOVW010000008.1:0-16662 GCA_031417575.1 Rhodoferax sp.
GTCACTTACTACTCGTGTGATCAGCGGTTTATCAATGGATCAACCCGAAACTGCGTCGCCATTGGCAATGGCAATTACAGCATCACGACCCTGCCCGATGGTGTGTCGCGGGTTATGACTTTCAGCAATCCGCCAGCCACTTCGCTGGGCAATGACCGTATTTTTGTCGAGCGCAATGGCCTGGTTTACTTTGGTTTCAAAGACAAACTCACGGTGAGCAAACTTGTCCGCCTAAATTCACCAGCGTCGGTTGCGTTGCTTGCCCAATTAGGGATGCCTGCAATCAATCCTGAAGCTGCCCAGCCGTTGACAGCCGCTTCATACCAAGGGACTTGGGATGTTCGACCCGCCAGCCTGGGGTTTGCCTTTAACGTCGGCACGCGCATTGTGGTCAATGCAAACAACGCCGTTCAGTGTTTTGACAACACCAATGGATCGGCTTTCGCCTGCAGCTTGATCGTCACCAACCCAGCCACCGGTGCCTTCACGTATACCAATACTGGCAACGGCAACACCGCGGCAGGTACGCTTGATTTTATGCAAGGCACAGGGACGGGCACCCTGACACCGGCTGACTTGTCAACACCGTATGCGATTGCGGTTCAGCGGCGGTAAACACGCACCTTGCAAACAGCAAAAAACCCGCTTCGGCGGGTTTATTTCCCAATCTGACAGTGCTAGCCAAAGGCGCAGAAATCGCCAGGTTTTTAACGGCCAGGGTTGGAGCCGGAACCAGCACTCAAAGCGGTTTGCTGAACTACGTGACCGGCAAGGTAACCGGAACGTTCAGCGACCCAACGGGCAGCCCGACCAGCGGCAATTTGATTGGGGAACGTCGGTGAATAGCAATCACTCGTGAATTTCAATTGACCAACAAAAAACCGCCTGCGGGCGGTTTTTTTATGAATTTCTAAAACAACGGACCTAAATATCCCTATGCAGTTTCAAAACAACAAACCCCGCGTTTGCGGGGTTTGTTAAGGTAACCAAACTGACGATCACAAATCAGAAGCAGGTCTTCATATTTGCAAACGTACCAACTGGCTGTGCCCAGCTGAACGTGAAGGGTTCGGCTTCAGACTTACCAGCGGTCCGCAAGACTATTTGGTGCTACTGCCGCCAGTCACATACGTCAAAGTGACTGTTCCAACCGAATTCCCGTTCAGGGTCAAATTACCACCGGCGTTTACACCCACGGATACAGAAGTGTTGTTCGACGCGGCTGTCCCCAACGCCAATGCAACGCTTCGAGTTGAAGCGACGCCATTTGCAACCGCACCGGCCGTAGCGACATTCAAGTTACAGGGATTCACCGTCACAGTTTGTCCGAGCGCCAAAGCGTGACCAGTAGGGAAGGTTGAAGCGGTAACCGTAAAGATACAAGAGCCAAAAGTAGTGACTCCTGTTGCCGTGTTACCGCCGGAGGCGATGCTGAAAGCTGGCGTTGCACTGGAGCTGGTGAACGTTACGGTGGTTGCAGCGGTGGTGCCCAATTCTGTCACGCCAGCGGGGAAACTGAACGGAACCGCGGTTACCGCGCTGGCTGTCGTACCATTGGCCGCCAGTGTTGTATTGGAAGTGGCCACCGAATCCACAGGGTCACTGCCGCCACCACAAGCCACCAACATCGCAGCAGCGACAGTTGCCGACAGAACCCACTTCAAACTTGCTTTTTTCATTGTTCAACCCTTTCAAATAAACTGCAGGAAGTGCAGTTGCTTGTTGCATTCGATGGGTGGGAATCACCCGCGTTGTTGAGTGCACACCACCCGTTTTAACAGTCTAACCGAAAAAACCCTGCGGCCAAAGTATGTCAAAGGCGGCTGGTGCAAAACCGCGTGCCTGTTGTACTTTTGCCACCGTAGGATGACTTTGGTAACCACAAAAGCGCAATGCAATGCATGGATAGTTGGCGGTCTGGCTCGTTTCGGAAAATCTTGGTCATTCAGGTAACAGCGGGCGGGCGTACCGGTAAAACGCGTCGCGCATGCGGGCCATTTGGGTACCGAGGTAAGTTGCACCGACACGGCCACTGTTGAGTTGTTGCGCCTCTGCGTTGTAATCCATCTGGAAATCCCGCACCGCCCTCGGCTGAACCAGGTTTTGTGCTGTATTGCTGTCGGTAATTCGGGTGCGCAGGCCGTTTTGAAAATGCGAAGTACCCGTCAAATTGATAGCGCCCGGCATCAAGCCTTGGCGTGGGGTAAGCGGAATTGACAACTCGATACCAGCGAATTGGGCTACCCCGCCGCGCCGGTAAAACAGGTTGACCCCTACGTCGCCAAACCAGCGTGTGAATACGACTGACGGGCCTTGGCTGCCGTCACTGTATTTTTGTACACCGGCTTCGATCGAGGTTTGGGGGTTGTAGGCGTAGCGGTAACTCGCAGACCCCGGTTGCGCCCGACTGGACTGGAACGCGCCGGGCCGCTGGTAATACGCCCCCTTGAGGCGCACCACGTCGTCACGCCCGGGAACAAACATGGTGGCATCCGCTTGCCAACCCAGATCGTCATGGTTGAACTGGCCCACCCCTACATGAGCCAAAACGTGTTTGCCGAGCCAAAACGATTGTTCCAGTGAGGCGACTTTTACCCCCTGGCGTGGGCCGCTGCCTTCAAATACTCCGCCTGGTTCGTAGTTTTTGGACAAGTTGGATGCCGTGATGTAGCTGGTGTAAAACTCGGCGCCTCTCCACAGGGGCACGATTGCCTGGATGTTGGCAGCCAAGGCGTAATCGACCAAGCCGACTTCGGTGGCGACGGCGTAATTGACATCGGGCTTGATCTCAAACCTGGCAAATGAGCGTGGGCCGGGTTCGCCGCTATGCCATTTGACAGAAGAATCGTCATGGATCGGGCGTTTGCTTTGAACAAGGGTACTGGTGGCGGCACCGGCAAATCCATCGCGCAAAAACTGACGGAATGCAGCCACTTCAACGGTGGTTTCGAATAGGCTTTGCCCGGCTTTTAAGGTGATAGCGCGCACGTGTTGGGTGCCTGCAGGCGCATGTTCAGCTGCAAGGCCCAGTACTATGCCGATGGCATCAACTTCATTTTGGCCGTAGCGGTGGTTTTCGTATTCAACAACCAGGCTGTCGATGCCGGATAGACTGATCTGACCGACGCGAATGCGCTCCAGTCCACTGCTTTCAAGGGCTTTTTGCAAAGCGGCCAAACGATCGGCGGCCAAGCTTGGTTTTGCAGACTGGTTTAACGCCGGCAATTCCCGGTAAGCGTGCGGGCTGGCGTTTTTTCGCTGGGTCGGGTCCGACCCCAACGGAACCACCAAACTCATTGAAAAACTGGTGGCATCGACATCTGCGCCAGCGAGGTTTTGGGCCCCAAAGCTGCGGTGCACCGTGCCGATCAATTGTGCCCCACCCAGCGACGGCAATGGCCAGGATGCATACCGCAAACCGGCATGTTTTTGTTGGCCGTCGTGTTCAACCAAGGCTGAAAAGCCGGTTCGCCCCAGTCTCAAATCCAGGCCACCAAAACTGCCGTTCATGGCAAATCCATTGGAACCCACGCCACCAATCGCTTTGCCAGAGGCGTAACCGGCGGTCCAAAGCAAGGGGCCCCACTCATCACTGGCAACCAGGTAGCTTGCCCCGAAGTTGACAGCGCCACCGCCAATGTCGTTCAAGCCAACCGCCAATTTGGGTACGTTCTTCCAAGGCAGCGGAATCTGCACTTTCACATTGGCTGACAAATCACGCTGGCCCGCATCCAAAGCCCCGCCGATACCGGGTTGGGTGTAATCGGTCACTCGGCCAAACATTTCCACATTGGGAAGCAAGCCGATTCCCAGGCTGGTGTTCACGCGCCGCGCGTTGGCGGCAATCTTCGGTTCGCGGTAGCTGCCATAAGTCAGTGACAAACTGCCACTGTCGAGCACGTAGGCCCACGGAATCGTCATTCCGCCAGAATTGCCTTGGCTCGAAATACCCAAGCTTTGGGCCGCCAAATGGCCGGTAACGCCCAAACTACCCAGACCCAGCAGTAATCGGGCAAGGGATTTAACGGTGGGAGGGCGGCGCGTTTGAAGTGGATTGAGGTAGGCCATTGCAGGATTATCTCCCGGCAAAAAGCGCCATGAGGGGTGCTTGTTTGCGTGCCAAACCGTTCGGTTGTCGGCGTGCTTGTCGACGCACATTTCAGAACGCTTAACGGCTCGCCGAGTCAGCGCTGCGAATGCAATTCCCGCGCGTCGCGCTCGTAAGCGGCCAACCGACGAACGGCGCGTTCGCGCTGTTCTTTGCTGGTGCTGTTGTGTAGCGCCGCAAAAGTGGCGCAACTTTCCTGGGTCAATTTTTCGCTGTAGGCCCGGTATTCGGCACCGGGCGGGCGGGCGAGGCGTTCCTGATACCCGCGCAACAAGGTTAAAACTTCCGCCGGATTGGGCTTGCCTCCATTGGCTGATGTGGTTTGCCCGCTGGCCAAACGCAAAGTCTGCGCAAAATCGGCCTGGCGGCGCTGCCGTTCAGACTGGTTCAGCTCGGGTTTGGAGGTGGCGGCTTCCATGGCGCTACGCAGAAGGGTGACTTGTTTGTCGTCCAGCCTGCCGTAAAACTCTTCGGCCCGTTCAACATTCGACTTGACACGACGCTCCAGGCGTTCTGCGGGGGTCAGGTCTTGGGTGTCTCTTCTGAATTTGTCGTCGGCTTTTTTGAGCTGGCGGTCGATATGTTTGAGTTGATCTACAGACAGGCTCATGGCCAGCCAAACCGCCGCCGGGTCGGCCCGCCGCGCGGTGGATTCAAACCGCTCCCGCACATCGGCGTAGACGCCACAGATTTGGCCTGGCAATACATCGGCCGCTGCCAAGCGCTGCACCTTTTGCAGCAGTTCAGCGAGTTTGGGTAATTCTTCTGCGCGATGCCAGGCCAACAGCTTGCCCAGTTCTTCCCGCATCTTCGGGTTTTGGTCCTCGCGGAAATCAACATAACCGTCCAGCCAAAAATAAGCCAGTTCAGTGCCACTGTTGTAGCCCAGCTTGATGGCGCTGCATCCCTGCAAAAGCAGCAGAACTAAAACCGCGGCAAGCCCGCCGATAATTCGCCGGATATTCAGTAAGGATGGAGACATAGTGACAAATACTAACGCAAGCAAGCCAACCCTTTCGCTAGACGTGGTCATCATGGCCGCTGGCAAGGGCACCCGGATGAAAAGCAAGTTGCCCAAAGTGCTGCACCAGATCGCTGGCCGGGCGCTGTTGCAACATGTGGTTGACACGGCAGCCAGCCTGAATGCGCGGCGCGTGGTGGTGATTACCGGGCACGGCGCTTTGGATGTCGAAACCGCCTGCACGCAGTTTGCCAGCCATTCGCCCGACACCTCCCGCGGTACGGTGGAGGCACTGGATTTGCGCTTTGTGCGGCAAGAGCCCCAATTGGGTACCGGCCATGCGGTTCAGCAGGCGGTACCCGCGTTGCCGGACGACGGCATCGTGGTGGTGTTGTCGGGCGATGTTCCGTTGACCCAACCGGACACTCTTCAACACCTGATTGCCGCCTGCGCCGGTGATAGGTTGGCGCTGCTCACACTCGAACTGGCTGATCCGACAGGTTACGGTCGCATCGTGCGAAAGAGCCCCACAAACCCACAGGCTGGGCCTGCATTCGGATCGCATGAAGGGCAAGTGCAGGCGATCGTCGAACAAAAAGATGCTACGGATGAGCAGCGAAAAATCAACGAAATTTACAGCGGCATCATGGCGGTACCCGCCGCGTGGCTGAAAAAGTGGCTGGCCCGTCTCGACAACAACAATGCCGCAGGTGAGTATTACCTGACCGGCATTGTTGGTTTTGCTGTGGCAGATGGTGTGCCTGTGGTTGCCCACAAAATTGTCGATGAAGTGCAGGTAGCTGGTGTGAACAGTCCCGTGCAACTGGCTGAACTGGAGCGTGCTTATCAGCTGCGCAGGGCGCGGGTCCTGATGGAGCAAGGTGTGCGGCTGGCTGACCCGGCTCGGTTTGATGTGCGCGGCAACCTGACCTGCGGGCCAGACGTCTCAATTGACGTGAATTGCATTTTTGAAGGCCAGGTAACGCTGGCAGAAGGTGTGCACATTGGTGCCAACTGCGTGATTGCCAACGCCACAGTTGGCGCGGGCGCGGTGATTCACCCGTTTACCCATATTGATGGCGAAAACCTGGGCGTGCACGTTGGTGCTGGTGCGCTGGTGGGGCCGTTTGCACGCTTGCGCCCAGGTGCCCATTTGGGTGAGGAGGTGCATATCGGCAACTTTGTCGAAGTCAAAAATTCGACGCTGGCCAAAGGTGCCAAAGCCAACCATCTGGCCTATTTGGGTGATGCCGAGGTGGGTGAACGCGTCAATTACGGGGCGGGTTCCATCACGGCCAATTACGATGGTGCTTTCAAACACAAAACAGTGATTGAGGCGGACGTCCACGTGGGCAGCAATTGCGTACTGGTGGCACCGGTTCGGCTGGGCCGAGGCGGTACAGTGGCGGCTGGTTCCATCATCACCAAAAACACAGAGCCCGAAACGCTGAATGTGGCACGCGGACGCCAGGCGGCCATACCCGGCTGGAAACGGCCCAAAAAATGACCGAGGAAGCGGGTGCCAACGCACTGGCGCGCTTGCAACAGGCGCATACCCAGCTCCTGCAAGATACAGTAGTTCTGCAGGCGCGGCTTGAAAGCGCGTTGGCCCAGGTGAAGCAGCTGCAGTTTTCAGTGGCCCACGACTTGCGTGGACCGCTGCGCCACGTCACTGCTTTTGTTGAGGTAATACGTGAAGATCATGAAGCGCAACTTCCGGTTGAGGTGCTGAGCCACCTGAAGACGATTCAGGACGCGGCGCAAACGATGAACGCCATTCTGGATTTGCATCTAAAGGCGTGAAATCTTTTCCATTTCATGCATCATGGAAACCACTTGTTCCGAGGCAGAAAAATCTGCATATTTGGCTGCGAAGGCCCGGGCAGCCTGTCGATAGACACTTTCGCCCAACAGTGAAGCAATCAGTGTTTCATAGCCGTGGGGTCGACTGGCCCCAGCAGAATGGATGCCGTACCCGGCCTTCGCGACCCGGCGTGCCATCAACAACTGTTCGGCCTGCGTCGGCAACATGAAAACGGGTACTCCTGCCAACAAAGCCTGCGCCAGTGTGGCCGCGCCAGCGTGGCAAATGCACAACTTGCAGGTTGCCAAGGCGGTTGCCAAATTGACGGGTGCCATGGTGTAAGTGATGAGTGGGCTGACTACTGGTGGGCTTTTGCCGCTGCTGACTTCTGGCATATAACAAATGCAACGGCAGCCCAAGTTGACCAGAGCCTTTAGAACCAGGGAATCGTCGGGGTGGTTGGCGTTCAAATAGGCAAACACTTGCGGCCCATCGCCCGGGGGCCACACAGGTTCACAGCCCAGATTGGGTGAAATATTGGGACCCCACCAGCGTAGCGTGGATGAAGCGGTCCCGCGGTCGTAATGATCGAGTTCTGGCCAAGCTTGTAAAAACGTGTGACTTCCATGTAGAAGCTCGCACGCCATTTTCAACGGCGATGCGCCCATATCGTTTAAGACCGTATTGCAGGCGTTCAGCACATGCTCTTCGCTGGTTTTCATGCGTCCCGGCTGGGGGGGTTCCCACTCGCGCAATGAGGGCAAGGGGGAATTGATGGGTGGCAGGTAAAACCCCACGCCAACGGAGGCGTTTGGAATATTCAGAACCCGCGCGGCCAACAATGCTGTGGGGGCGTAGTCGCCCAGCACAAAATCAGGTTTGATGGCTTGAAACAAGCTATGCCACCCTTTGTAAAGGCCACGCAGGGTATTGGCGTTCAGATAACCACAGCCTTGTAATATCTCTGCCAAACTGATTTGTGGTGACGGAATGCCGCGTACCTGGTGGAGCCACACAGGCGCTTGAAATAAAGGCACCTCCAGATCGGCCAACAACGCCTGAGACTGCGTCAAATCGCGCAGACTGAGCGTGACCTGATGCCCACGGCGCAATGCCTCGCGCGCCAGCGGCTTGAGCCGACCCACGTGCCCGAAGCCAGCCCCCAGTTCCCAAGCCATGTGGATATGTGCCATAGTCGGGAATTGTGACGCACAAAGCTGCTTCAGTCATGTCTGATCCCATCGACGATACGGCCAACAATTCACCGCTGGATTGCCTGCTTGCCTGGGTAAAAATAAGGCCCGATGCGGCAGCCGTTGCCCGGTTGAATTCGATTTGCAGTTACGCAAATTTGTTGGCCGGCATCCAACTTGCAGCGACTTGGCTACACGGTCAAGGCGTGCGTGAAAACGATAGGGTAGCAACCCTGTTTGCCCCGCAACCTGATGAAACCCTGCGCCAAATTGAATTGGCTTACGCCGTTGGTTGGCTCGGCGCCACTTTGCTGCCGCTTTACCCAGGTACCGCCCGGGACCAAGTGGTGCCCGTACTGAGCCGATTTCAGACGAAATTCTTGTTGGTGTCTGATGAATTGGCGACGTTTCCGGGTCACGAAATTCTGCCGTGGCCAAAAGACGCACCACACTGTTGGATGAAAACTTTCCGCTGACCCGCTCGTGATTGACCCAACTGGTAGGCGAGGCGGGTCTATCAAGCATGACGTCAACGCCTGTTTAACTACGCATGTTGTTGGCAAGCCCTGTTCCCGATGAACCGGCGCTGCCCCTGCGTCTACTGAGTACTTCAGGTGCAGCCCTGGATCCCGGCGAAGTGAAAAACGTGCGCGCCCAGATTACGCCAAACTTCTATGCTGTTTACGATGGCACTGAAACCGGAATTGTGGCGCTGCTGCATCCGGATGACCCCGAGGATGCGGCCATGCGGGTGGTACCCGGGGTCGATCTGGTCACCGTCGATGCACTGGGTCAGCCACTGCCGCTTGGTCAAAGTGGACGATTGCGCACGTTCCAGTTGGGTTTGTGGTGGTTATTTCAATAACGAAACGGCCAGCGCCGAGAGTTTTCAAGGCGGATGGTATGGGTCAAACGATTTGGCAGAGGTTTCAGGTGACAAGTTGCGCTTGGGGTCCAGAGCCGATGACGTGATTAATTTTGGTTGAGGCAAGGTAGACCCTTTTCCGGTTGAGGAGGTTTTACGCCAACACCCGGACGTTGCCGACGCAGCTGTGGTGGCCATGGCGGATGTTTGGGAAGGCCAGGTTCCCGTGGCGTTTGTGGTGTTGCGCCAAACTCCGGATTTGGATGTTTTGCGGCAATATGTTGGCAAAACCCGGAAGTCAGCACCGCGAGTTTTGTGGCTGACGGGTTTTTGTCAGATGATCTGGGTCAATTGACAGCAGACGGTGGCCTTGTTCTTATGGGTCGGGTCAGCGACACGATCAATTTTGACGGCGTCAAGGTTTCGCCGCAGCAGGTCGAAGCTGTCTTGCTGCAATACCCTGAACTTGCAGATGCTGCACTGGTCGCTTGTCCGCTCGTGAAGGCTGGCGAAATACCGGTCGCATTCCTGGTCTTCAAAGCCCGCCGGATCTATTGGCGTTGCAACACTACATGACTCAAAACCTGGATCAATTCAACTTTCCTGCGGCTGTCGTGCCATGTCGGCAGCTGGCCCGTACGCCCGAGGGAAAAGTGGACCAAATGGTGTTGCGGGCGTTGTTTGTCAAGCTGCTGTGTAGGTACTGACGTATGCGTGACATAAATTTGTTTTACCCTGCGCGGGATGGCGTTTCCAAAGCGTCAAGCACGTTCCCTATGCAATTTCCCAAACAGCGGGTAAACCCGCGAATTACTTAGAAATTTGTCTCTAGACCGCTGAGTGGGCTCGAGTCGGCGGTTCAATTCCGGCAAAATAGCACGAACGTTCGTTTATTTACGACTCCCCCCGATTTATTACCCAATGCCATCAACTCCGTTGCAATTTTTTGCCGACGCTGAACCGCCCGAAGGACGTGAGCCCGAAAGCCGCAGGGTACACCGAAGTGCGCCTGCGCATCTGCGCGAAGGCGGGCGTTCCCTGCAAAAAGGTCAACAGACCAAACAGGCCATCGTCGATGCGGCGCTGGGGTTGTCTACGCAGATTGGTCTGGAGGGTCTATCCATCGGCGTGCTGGCTGAAGTGATGCGCATGAGCAAGTCGGGCGTTTTTGCCCATTTTGGGTCGCGCGAAGAACTCCAAATTTCAGTGATCCGTGAGTATTTCAGCCGGTTCGAGCAGGAAATTTTCGCTCCTGCCATGCGCGCCCCGCGTGGCTTGCCGCGGCTGCAGGCACTGTTTGCCAACTGGATGAAACGGGTCGCCGTTGAAATCCAGTCTGGCTGCATCTTCATCAGTGGCGCAGTTGAGTTTGATGACCGTACCGGCCCGGTGCATGACGCCCTGGCGAGTTCGGTGCAAACCTGGCTGCGAGCTGTGTTTCGCGCGGTCGTACAAGCCAAAGAAGCCGGGCATTTGGATGTGTCTGCAGACGAACACCAAATTGCCTTTGAAATTCACGGTTTGATTTTGGCACTGCATTACGAAGCGCGCTTCCTTAAACGAGTTGGCTCGATTGATCGTGCTGTTCAGGGTTTCGCAAATATTCTGACTCGTTATCGTTCTGCGTCCCCAACCGAATCGCCAAGCCGCGTAGCCCCAACGGGACCGCGCACCCTACGTAAACCCCTCCAATCCTGACCCATTCCATTTTCAAGGAAACACCATGCCAACCTACACACCGCCCATCCGTGACATGCAATTCGTCATGTACGAGATGTTCAACGTGGTCAACGAATTCAAGGCCATCCCGAAGCACGCCGAGATTGATGCCGACACGATCAACGCCGTGCTTGAAGGCGCTGGCCAATTTGCCGCCGAAGTGGCGTTCCCGCTCAACATCAGCGGCGACACCGAAGGCTGCAGGCTCGACCAAAAGACTCATGAAGTCACCACGCCCAAAGGGTTTAAGGCGGCTTACAAGCAGTTTGTAGCGGCTGGCTGGCCTGGGCTGTCCAGTGATCCGGCTTTTGGCGGTCAGGGCCTGCCCTTGGTAGTGAACCAATGCCTGTATGAAATGCTCAACAGTGCCAACCAGGCCTGGACGATGTACCCCGGCCTCACGCATGGGGCCTATGCCTCTTTGCACACCTATGGCACGCCCGAGCAGCAGGCCAAATACCTGCACAAGATGACCACCGGCGAATGGACCGGCACCATGTGCCTGACCGAACCGCATTGCGGCACTGACCTGGGCCTGATGCGCACCAAGGCCGAAACCCTGCCCGACGGCACCTACAAGATCACCGGCAACAAGATTTTCATCAGTGCGGGTGAGCACGACATGGCCGACAACATCATCCACTTGGTGCTGGCCCGCCTTACAGATGCGCCCCCTGGCATCAAAGGTGTAAGCCTGTTTATCGTGCCCAAGTTCAACGTCGACTCTGACGGCAGCATCGGTAGCCGAAACAACATTTATTGCGGTGGCCTGGAGCACAAAATGGGCATTCACGGCAACGCCACGGCGCAAATCGTCCTTGACGGCGCCATTGGCACGCTGGTGGGCTTGCCCAACAAAGGCATGCAAGGCATGTTCGTGATGATGAATGCCGCCCGCCTGGGTGTTGGCAATCAGTCGCTGGGCCTGACCGAAGTGGCCTACCAAAATGCGCTGGCCTACGCCAAAGACCGCATCCAGATGCGTTCGTTGAGCGGCCCCAAAGCCAAAGACAAACCGGCCGACCCCATCATCGTGCACCCCGACGTGCGCAAGATGTTGCTGACGGCGCGCGCCTACGCAGAAGGTGGCCGTGCGCTGGCCATTTATTGCTCGGTGCTGCTGGAGAAGGTGTACTACCACCCAGACGAAAAAGTGCGCAAAGACAGCGATGAAATGCTCTCGCTGCTGACACCCATCGTCAAAGGTTTCCTGACCGACAACGGTTTTCAGTCTGCCACCATGTGCCAGCAGGTTTTTGGTGGCCATGGTTACATCAAGGAATGGGGCATGGAGCAGTTTGTGCGCGATGCCCGTATCAATATGATTTACGAAGGCACCAACACCATCCAGGCCCTCGACTTGCTGGGCCGCAAAGTGTTGGGCAATAACGGCGCCACGCTGCGCAAATTTGGCAAACTGATTGCCGCCTTGGTCGAAGAAGAGGGCGTCAATGAAAAGATGTCTGAATTCATCACGCCCATCGCCATCTTGGGTGACCAGATGACCAAATTCACCACCGAGCTGGGTTTCAAAGGCATGCAAAACGCCGACGAGGTGGGCGCGGCAGCGGTAGATTATTTGCGGGTTGCCGGACACATGGTGTTTGGCTACTTCTGGGCCCGGATGGCGCAGGTTGCACTGCGTGAAATTGCAGCTGGAAACGCAGACCCGTTTTACCTGGCCAAGCTGCAAACGGCGCGCTTCTATTTTGCCAAGCTGTTCCCTGAAACGGCCTCCTTGATGCAAACCGCGCGTGCGGGTGCCAAAGTGCTGTTGGACACCGAAGCGGTGTTTGCCTGATCTGCCGACAACCATCCACAATTTTCATTTTTCCCCACAGGAGCCTGTATGAACCGTTCAGTCCAATCTTTGATCACCGTCTCGTTGTCAGTTATCAGTGGCCTCTCCATGGCGCAAATGTCGCCGGTGGGCAATTGGCACACGGTGGATGACAAAACCGGAGAAATCAAATCTGAAATACGGATCGCAGAAGGTGCCGGCGTGTTGACCGGCGTTGTTGCCAAGCTGCTTAGAAAAGATGCCAAGCAGGATGCAGTGTGTGAAGACTGCACCGATGACCGCAAGGACAAACCCATCCTGGGCATGCAAATCATTCGCGGTGCCAAGAAAAACCCGGAAAAAGAAGTTTGGGAAGATGGTCGCATTCTTGATCCTGAAAACGGAAAGACCTATGGCCTGCGTCTGACACCCATCGAGGGTGGCGCCAAACTCGAAGTGCGCGGTTCGATCGGTCCGTTTGGCCGTACCCAAACCTGGGTGCGGGCGAAATAGCCTCAGCCGGTAAACCGTCAGTTGCTCCAAGGAAATCCATGTCTCGTTTTAATGTGAAAAAAGTCGCCGTATTGGGCGCAGGTGTGATGGGTGCGCAAATTGCCGCACACCTGGTCAACGTCAAGGTGCCAGTGGTCCTGTTTGACTTGGCCTATGCGCCCAAGGAAGGTGCCCCGCTTTTGCCGGGCGGCAATAACGCCATTGTGGTCAGGGCCATTGACGGGCTGAAAAAACTCAAACCGTCGCCGTTGGGTCTGGTTGACGATGCCGTGTTGATTGGGCAGGCCAATTACGAGGAGCACTTGGAGCAGCTCAGGGGCTGCGACCTGATCATTGAAGCCATTGCCGAACGCATGGACTGGAAACTGGATCTTTACAAAAAAATAGCTCCCTTCATCGCGTCCCATGCCATCGTGTCCAGCAACACCTCGGGCTTGTCGATCTCTGCCTTGAGCGAGGCTTTGCCGCAAGAGATCAAGCCGCGCTTCTGTGGCATCCACTTCTTCAATCCGCCGCGTTACATGGCGCTGGTGGAACTGATCAACACCCCAACGACGCAGCCGGCCATTCTGGATGACCTCGAAACCTTTGTGACCAGCACCTTGGGCAAAGGGGTGGTGCGCGCCAAAGATTCGCCCAACTTCATTGCCAACCGGGTGGGTATCGCCGGCATGCTTGCCACCATGAAGGAAGTGGAAAACCATGGCCTGACGTTTGACGTGGTGGACGACCTCACGGGCAAAAAAATGGGTCGCGCCAGCTCAGGAACCTTCCGCACGGCAGATGTGGTGGGGCTGGACACCATGGGCCATGTCATCAAGACCCTGCAAGACACACTGAGCATCGAGACAGACCCGTTTTACGGCAGTTTCGCCACGCCGCCGGTTTTGAAGGCGTTGCTGGACAAAGGCAATCTGGGTCAAAAAACCAAGGCCGGTTTCTTCAAGCGACAGGGCCGAGACACCTTCCGTTTTGACCTGGCCAGCGGTGAGTATGTGCCCGCAGGCCAGAAGGCTGACGAGGTGTATGCCCGCATGCTCAAAAAGCCTGCCGGTGAGCGCTTGAAGCTGCTGCGTAACAGCGAAGGCGCGCAGGGCAAATTTCTTTGGGCGATTTTGCGCAACAGCTTTCACTACGCGGCGGTTCATCTGGCCTCGATTGCTGACAACGCCCGCGACGTTGATTTCTGCATGCGCTGGGGCTTTGGCATGAAGCAAGGCCCGTTTGAGTTGTGGCAAGAAGCCGGTTGGCTTGAAGTGGCCAACATGGTCAAGCAAGACATTGATGCGGGTAAGGCCCTGTGCAACACGCCCTTGCCCGATTGGGTGTTCAACGGCCCGGTTGCGCGATCGAATGGTGGTACCGGTGGCGTTCACACGCCGCAAGGCTCCTGGAACCCGACCACCGGTCAGTTTGCGCCGGTGCGCCAATTGCCGGTGTACCAGCGCCAGTATTTCCCGGAGTCAGTGCTGGGTGCGAATGCAGCGCCTGCCGAAACAGCGGGCAAGACGCTGCATGAAGACGACTCCATTCGCCTGTGGACCTTGGATGCAGGCCCCCATGATGCGGCCAGAAACGTCGTTATCGCTTCCATCAAAACCAAAATGCATGCGATTGGCCCGGACGTGGTCGAAGGCCTCATTCAAGCCATTGACCTCGCTGAAAAAGATTACCAGGGTTTGGTGATCTGGTCGCCAGACGAGATGTTTTCGGCGGGTGCAGATTTGCAAGCCATGCTGCCAGCCTTTTTGATGGCCGGTGTCAGCGCCATTGACGGAGCGGAAGCCGAAATGCAGCAAATGATGTTACGGCTGCGTTATGCCAACGTGCCGGTGGTGTCGGCAGTGCGGGGCTTGGCGCTGGGTGGCGGCTGTGAATTGGCCGCCTATTCGGCCAAACGCGTGGTGGCGATGGAGAGTTACATCGGACTGGTGGAGGTGGGTGTTGGCTTGGTGCCAGGGGCTGGTGGCCTTACCTATATTGCCCGCCGTGCGGCTGAAAATGCGGCCAGCTCAACCGGCAAAGACCTGTTGCCCTTTTTGACCGAAGGTTTCACCGCTGCGGCCATGGCCAAGGTGGGCACCAGCGCACTGGAATCACGCAAACTGGGTTATGTGCTTGAAACCGACGTGATTGTGGCGCACAAAGACGAGCTGCTGCACATCGCCATCAATGAAGCGCTGGCGCTGAACGCCAGCGGTTACCGTGCGCCGCACAAACGCCTGTTCCCGGTGGCTGGCCGCAGCGGCAAAGCGACCATTTTGGGCCAATTGGTCAACCTGCGGGATGGCGGTTTTGCCAGCGGCCATGATTTTCATATTGCTGCGCTGATTGCCGACGTGGTGACCGGTGGCGACGTCGACGCCGGCACCTTGGTCAGCGAAGACTATTTGATGGCGCTTGAGCGCAAGGCCTTTTGTTCTTTGCTCACGCATCCCAAAACGCAGGAACGCATCATGGGCATGATGAACACCGGTAAACCGGTTCGCAATAGACATTAGGAACGCAAATGAAACAAGTTCAAGAAGCCTATATCGTCGCCGCGACACGCACGCCGATTGGCCGCTCCCACCGGGGGTTTTTCCGCAATATGCGGCCCGATGACTTGCTGGCCGTGGCGCTCAAATCGGCGATGGCCCAGGTACCGGGGCTCGACCCCAAGGTAATCGAAGACGTGATCTGCGGTTGCGCGATACCCGAAGCGCAGCAGGGCCTGAACGTGGCCCGCATTGGTGCCATTCTGGCCGGGCTGCCCAACACAGTGGGGGGCATTACCGTGAACCGTTTTTGTGCTTCGGGTTTATCGGCCGTTCAAATGGCGGCCGACCGCATTCGGGTGGGCGAAGCCGACGTGATGATCGCCGCCGGTGCCGAAAGCATGAGCATGGTGCCGATGATGGGCAATACGCCCAGCCTGTCGCCATCGGTCTTCACCAACACCGACGATGTTGAAAGTTATGGCATCGCCTACGGCATGGGCCTCACCGCCGAGAAGGTCGCCACGCAGTGGAAGATCAGCCGCGATGCGCAAGACGAGTTTGCCTACCAATCCCACATGAAGGCGCTTGCCGCCATGAAGGCCGGTGAATTCGCCCAGGAGATGACGGCGGTTGAGGTGGCCGAGCGCAGCGTCGATCTGGAAAGTGCGCAAGTTACGGTGCGCAACCGCATCGTGAACCTGGATGAAGGCGCCCGGCCCGACACCACCGTAGAAGGTTTGGGAAAATTGAAAACGGTGTTTTCAGCGCGCGGGTCGGTAACGGCTGGCAACAGCTCACAAACCTCAGACGGCGCGGGGGCGCTCATCCTGGCCAGTGAAGCAGCAGTAAAACGTTTTGGGCTGAAGCCGTTGGCCCGATTTGTCAGTTACGCCAGCCGAGGTGTGCCGCCCCATATCATGGGCATTGGCCCCATCGAGGCTATCCCGGCCGCCTTGCGTTACGCTGGTTTGCAGCAAGATGATCTGGATTGGATCGAGTTGAACGAAGCCTTTGCAGCGCAGTCGCTCGCCGTAATCCGTACGCTGGGATTGAACCCGGCCAAAGTGAACCCCATGGGCGGTGCCATCGCGTTGGGCCACCCACTGGGTGCCACCGGAGCCATTCGCGCGGCCACCGTGGTACATGCCCTGCAGCGAAAAAATCTCAAGTACGGCATGGTCACGATGTGTGTCGGCATGGGGCAGGGAGCCGCAGGCATTTTTGAGCGGGTCTGATGAC
>JANOVW010000009.1:0-2199 GCA_031417575.1 Rhodoferax sp.
AGAAGGCCAAGAAGCTGGCGTAAAAAGCGGCGCATTTGTAGCTCAGGAAAACATCATGGCAACTATTCATGTCGATGTCGTCAGCGCCGAAGAGTCCATTTTTTCGGGCGAAGCCAAATTCGTGGCCTTGCCTGGTGAGGCGGGCGAATTAGGCATCTACCCTCGCCACACGCCGCTGATCACCCGTATCAAGGCGGGTTCGGTGCGGATTGAAAAGGCCGACGGCACGGAAGAGTTCGTGTTTGTCGCAGGCGGCATCCTGGAAGTGCAGCCCAACTGCGTGACCGTGATGTCAGACACGGCTGTGCGTGGCAAAGATCTGGATGAAGAAAAAGCCAACGCGGCCATGGCGCTCGCCAAGGAAGCGTTGGACAACGCCAAAGGCGAGATGGACTTGGCCAAAGCCTCGTCAGAGCTGGCCATCATGGCGGCTCAAATCGCTGCACTGCGCAAGTTCCGCCAGAAACGGTAAACGGTTTGGCGTACTTCGCGCGCGGTTTGCGTCGCCCAAACAAAGCCCTGTCTCCACAAGAGCGGGGCTTTTTTTTGGTTTCACCCAGGCACTAGGCACCCAGGAACCCAAGAAAACTAGCTACTTCAAGCGAATTGAAAGCAGGCTTGGGTCAGACTGTTACATCAATATGACCACATCACTGAGTTCATCAGGATTCATGGCATCAGCCGACATGGGAAAATGGTGCACCAGCACAGCTGATACTTCCTCGAGTGCTAGCGTAAGGCCATCTTCGTAACGGTTTTCGCGAAGCGCCTGGCTCAAATTTCTGATCATGCCCTGCCACTGCGCCGGTGTGACAACCGCGTTCAAACCGCGATCGGCAACGATTTCGATGGCGTGGTCAGCCAGCAGCAGGTAGATCAGCACGCCATTGTTGTGTTCGGTGTCCCACACCCGCAATTTGCCGAACATCGCGACAGCGCGTTGCCGGGCCGAGGCGTTGCGCCATAAATAACTCATCGGCAGGCCGGCCTCAACACAAATGCGCACTTCGCCGGCGTGTCGTCGCTCGCTGGCGGCGACGCGCGAACGCAGGCGTTCGGCCATCGCTGCGGGCACGGCTTTGCTGCTGTCGGATTCGTCCAGCCAGCGGTGTTTGAAGATGCGTTTAATTCGTTGCCACATGATGTGTTGCCGGTGCTTACCAGTCTCCTGACGAGCCACCGCCGCCAAAGTCGCCGCCGCCACCCGAGCTGAACCCGCCGCCGCCGCCGCTGGAACCAAAGCCGCCGCTGCCAGAACCCCAACTGCTGCCCCATCCGGCATTCGAAGCGCCAATCCCGCGGCCACCCCGGCTACTCTGGCTGCCCGATTGCGCGCTGCGCGTCGCGCCTGTCCCCACCAACAGCGCCCAGACCAGCGCTGCGACGCCAGCAACCACCGTCAGCGCGATGCTGGCAGTGATAAAAAATGCCAAGCCACCCACGCCAGCCCCCGCCACGACGGACCCCATTTTGCGGCCGAAGAAGGCGCTCGCAACGGATACGCCAAACGGCACGGCAAACAACAAAAAGATCGCGCCGCCCAGCCAGTCCAGCTCTTCCAATGGGTTCTGGCCCTGGCTGTTGCCGCTAAAGCCACCACCAGCGGGTGATTCGCCAGCGGGCAAACCTTCGGTTGCGATTCGCGCCATGATCAGGTCACTGGCTGCGCTGATGCCCGCCGCAAAATTACCCGCTTTGAAGTTCGGTGTGATGGCGCTGTCGATGATCTGTTTGGCGGCCAAGTCTGGAATGGCGCCTTCGAGCGATTTGGCAACTTCAATGCGAACCCGGCGGTCATTTTTGGCGACGATCAGCAACACCCCGTCGCCTTCGGCTTTGCGGACAATCTTCCAGGCTTTGCCCACACGGTTCGCATATCCGCTGATTTCTTCAGGTTGCGTGGTGGGCACCATCAACACCACGATCTGAGACCCCTTGGTGCGTTCGAAAGTGGCCAGCTTTTGGTCGATTTCAGCCGTTTGGGCGGGCGTTAGCGTGCCTGTCTGGTCGATCACCCTGGTTGCCAGGGCGGGTATTGGCAACACGTCTGCCGCCCCGACCGTCGCACTCGCCAGCGCCAGCAAGGCTGCCAAGATCAGGTACGCAAACTGGGGGGCTCGGCCTAACCCGGTGCGAAGCCGCATGAAGGAATTGAAAAGCAGTTCGGTCACATCCGACAAATGCACCATCAACCGGGTC
>JANOVW010000010.1:0-1614 GCA_031417575.1 Rhodoferax sp.
GTGGGTGGAATGCTGCCGTGCAGCGCGCGGTGGCCCACGTTGTCCAGGCTGCGCTGAATGCCCAGGGCAACACGCGCCTGGGTCAGCATGTCGCCGCTGACGGCGCTTTCCAGGTCAACGCCGAGTGATGGCGCTTTGCCCAGCGCCAGCAGCCGCCCGGTGATGGGATGCCCGTGGCCCTGGCTCATTTCGCTTTCGGCGGCGGCCGAGAAACTCATGCCCAAATCGCAAAACCGCGCCAATTGTTCATCGCTCAAGGCATGGCCGTGCACGATATTGATGTGGCTGCCCAACAGCCCGGCGGCTTCGAGCTTTTCCCAGCCATCGGGGGTACGGGCCGGGCCGCCACCTTGGTGCATGGAGGCGATCAGGCCGAGGTCTTGGCACATCCGGAAATCATGCAACGCCACATCGAGCGTTGAATAGTGCGGCCCCAATACAGCCGCGTGGATGCTCAGCAAGGGCTTGCCCTGATGTGCCTTGAGCAGGCGCTCGACCTCGGCGCGCGGATGCGGCACTTCCCAAAAAGGTGTTTCACCCGGCTTCGGGTCAGGCTTCGGGGTGCCGTGCATGAAGGCGGCACGAATGCCGGACTGCAGCAAGCCATCAATCGCCGCGTCATTGTGCGCGGGTGTCTTGTTGTTGTGGCACCAATCCACCAGCGTGGTGGTGCCGCAATTGAGCTGGTTCAGCGCCCCGACCAAGGTGGCAATGTGCAGGTCTTGGGGCTCAAAAACGGTGGCCAGGCCCGCATGCATCTTCTGAAAATACTCCAGCAGCGTCCAGTTGGCAGCCAGGCCGCGCAAGGCGGTCTGCCAGGTGTGCATATGCGCGTTGATGAGGCCCGGAATCAGGATGCAGCCCGTGGCATCCACCACGCTTGCGTCATCCGCGTGAATGAAGGGCGCAATCTCGGTGAGGGTGTCGTCGGTCACCAGCACATCGCCCTGCGCCAAATCGCCCTGCGCATCCATCGTGATGATGTGCGCGTTCTTGATCAGGATCCGGGTCATGGGCTATGCAAACGTTTTATGGACACATTCGTTGCCGGTTTCACTGCGACTGCAAACCGTCGTCGATCACTTTGTTCTCTGACACCAGTTTCAACCCGGCATCGGCGGCCGTTTCTTGCAGCAAGATGGCGAAATCGACATCTTCATGCCCATGGCCAACCATACGCGCCACACTTTCACGGGTGGCTGCGGCAGATGGCATGGCAACGCCGTAAGTCTTGGCCGTCGCCATGCCCAAATCCATGTCCTTGAGCAACAATTTCGGTGTAAAGGTCACCTGGTCAAACGTCAGGTTGGTCAGTACCGGCGTCTTGTAACGGGTGTACATCGAGCCCAAAACTGAATCGTTGATGCTTTCGAGAAACACATGGCGCGGAATACCGGCCTTTTCGGCCAACACGGTGATTTCACACAGGTTCTGGATCACCACGCCAAACATCGTGTTGTGGGCAATCTTCCAGATACGGGCCAGTTCGCCCTCACCCACCCACATCACCTTGCGGGCCATGGCCTGCAAATACGGCTGGGCTTCGTCATACAGGGCTTTGGGGCCACTGGAAACCATCAGCAACTTGCCGGCCTTGGCCACCTTGGCATTGCC
>JANOVW010000011.1:0-2702 GCA_031417575.1 Rhodoferax sp.
CGGTTTTTTTATCAACAATAGTTCTATCAGATTCACCTGAAACGACGTCTGTTCGAGCCTGTGCCTTGCGCTGCGACCAGCGATTCAAAAAGCTTTCTGGCGGTGGTGTTGAATCAGCCATCACACCCGCTCCCCGCATCAGCGCCAGGCGTGGCGCCACCGCGCTCGTCGGCCTTCAAAAATGACTGCGCACGCACCTTTCGCGCACTGTCGGGTTTGAAGTGCTGATTGGTAAAGGCCTGCAGCCATTCGCACAACTCAGGCGGCAATGGCACCGATTCAACATGCTCTTCGGCAAACATGCGGCGATCTGCTTCGATATAGGAAACGCTCACTGCCGTGACGTCTACCTGCGACGGGTCTTGTTCATCGGGCCGCCACGACACAAACCACGACGGCTGCCCCGACGTGAGATTGAGAAAATAGCCCTTGCATTCGTCAACAAACAGCTGCAACGCAAAGCCGCTGTAAAGCCAGCGCGACTGTTTGCCGTCGTCTTCAAGCAAGGTCTGCCCGGCGACATCGGCCGCACTTTGCGCTGGCACCACGTCCAACAGCTTGAACTGCCAGTCTTCCCAACGGTTCGGGGCGGCTGTGCGCTGAAGCAGCACGGCCACGGGCAAGATTTCAGCGCTGGCAGCCATGACTCTAAAAAACTCAGGTGTTTTTGCTGATTGAAATGGTGGGGAACTTGGACGAAAAGTCCTTGTTCTTCGCCGCAATCGTCACCGCCACTTTGCGAGCCAGGCTTTTGTAAATGGCTGCAATATCGCCGTCCGGGTCGGCCACCACCGTTGGGCGACCGCTATCAGCCTGCGTGCGGATATCAATGTTCAGCGGTAACGCGCCGAGGTAATCCATCTTGTACTCGGCGGCCATTTTTTTGCCCCCATCGGCACCGAATATGTGCTCAACGTGCCCACAGCTCGAGCAGACATGAACCGCCATGTTTTCCACAATGCCCAAAATCGGCACGCCTACTTTTTCGAACATCTTGATGCCTTTTTTGGCATCCAGCAAAGCGATGTCCTGTGGTGTGGTCACCACCACGGCGCCAGTCATGGGTACCCGCTGGCTCAAGGTCAGCTGAATATCACCCGTGCCCGGGGGCATATCGACGATGAGGTAATCCAGATCACGCCAATTGGTCTGGCGCAGCAGTTGCTCAAGCGCTTGCGTTGCCATCGGGCCGCGCCAAATCATGGCCTCATCCTGCGCCACCAAAAAACCAATCGACATCACCTGCACGCCGTAGTTTTCCAGCGGATCCATGGTTTTGCCATCGTCGCTCTCGGGGCGGCCTTCAATCCCCATCATCATGGGCACACTCGGGCCATAAATGTCGGCATCCAGCAGGCCTACGCTGGCGCCTTCGGCTGCCAACGCCAGCGCCAGGTTAACGGCAGTGGTGCTTTTGCCCACACCGCCCTTGCCCGATGCCACGGCCACAATGTTTTTCACCTTGGGCAACAGCTGCACACCCCGCTGCACGGCATGCGCCGATACCTTGAAATACACATTGGCCGAAACGTTTTCGACACCGGCAACTGTTTTGGCGGCACCCACCAGCGCTTTGCGAAACGCCGGTATCTGGCTTTTGGCCGGGTAACCCAGCTCGACATCAAAAGCGACGTCACCGCCGCTGATACTGACATTCTTGATTGCCTTGCTGCTGACGAAATCGCGGCCCGTATTCGGGTCAATTACTGCTGCCAACGCCTTGTTGAGCGCTTCACTCAGCGCTGCTTCTGTCTCTGCCATGGGTTTCTCCTGAAGGCGGCAAGTCTAACCAAGCCGCAGATCGCCCCGACCATGACGGGGCATTCCCGGGGCCCAGGGTCGGCCTGCCAGCCTAAAATCAAGGGTTAGCCCGCATTTAAAACCAAAAAAAAGCCCATGACCCGCCAACTCTTCGTAACCACTGCCCTGCCCTACGCCAACGGCAACTTCCATATCGGCCACATCATGGAATACATCCAGGCCGACATCTGGGTGCGGTTCCAGCGCATGCAGGGGCATCAGGTGAACTTTGTGGGTGCAGACGACACGCATGGTGCGCCCATCATGATTGCCGCCGAGAAGGCCGGCAAAACTCCGCAGCAATTCGTGGCCGACATCGCCGCCGGGCGCAAGCCGTATCTGGACGGTTTTCACATCAGCTTCGACAACTGGCACAGCACCGATGCGCCTGAAAATCACGAACTGGCCAAAGCCATTTACCTTGACCTGAAAAAGGCCGGCCTGATTGACACCCGCACCATCGAGCAGTTCTTCGACCCCGAGAAGAACATGTTCCTGCCAGACCGGTTCATCAAAGGTGAATGCCCCAAGTGCCACACCAAAGACCAATACGGTGACAACTGCGAAAGCTGCGGTGCGGTGTATGCCCCCACGGATCTGATCAACCCGTATTCGGCGCTCTCGGGCGTCAAACCGGAGTTGAAAAGCTCGGAGCACTTTTTTTTCAAACTTTCCGATCCGCGTTGTGTCGAGTTTCTGGAAAAGTGGACACAAGGCAACGACGAAACCGGCAAACCGCGCCTGCAACCCGAAGTGGCCAACAAGGTCAAGGAATGGTTTTCGGTGCGCACCAACCCCGACGGCTCAACCAGTGAAGGCCTGGGAGACTGGGACATCAGCCGTGATGCGCCTTACTTTGGCATTGAAATACCCGGCACGGCGGTTGACGGCAAACCGGGGAA
>JANOVW010000012.1:0-3153 GCA_031417575.1 Rhodoferax sp.
CGCCGCGCCTCCACACCCTTGCGTATCCAAATTTCCTCTTGCGCCAGCAGCTTGTCGGCTTTGGCAGAGATCACCGCCTCTTGCGCCAGTTGATCTTCTTTTAACAGCTGATACTGATTGAAATTGCCGGGGTAACTGATCAGTTTGCCGCGGTCCAGCTCAATGATGCGGGTGGCGACCCGGTTCAGAAACGAGCGGTCATGGGTGATGGTGATCACACTGCCCTTGAAATCAATCAACAGGTCTTCCAGCCAGGTGATGGCGTCCAGATCGAGGTGGTTGGTGGGTTCGTCCAGCAGCATCACATCGGGTTTGGCCACCAGCGCCTGCGCCAACGCAACGCGTTTTTTCATGCCACCCGACAAGGTGCCAATCAGGGCTTCGGGTTCGAGGTGCAACCGGTGCAGGGTTTCTTCCACGCGTTGCTCCCAGTTCCAGGCATCGAGCGATTCGATGATGGACTGCAAGGCATCCAGATCAACCCCTGGCTCGTGCGCCAGATATTTCTCTCGCGCGTCGATGGCCGTTTTTAAACCCGCACTGACGGCTACAAAGATAGTGGATTCGGAATCCAGAACGGGCTCTTGCGCCACATAAGCCGAACGCAGCCCCTGCTGAAACTGCAAACTGCCGTCGTCGGGTTTTTCGAAGCCGCCCAGAATTTTGAGCAGGGACGATTTGCCCGCGCCGTTGCGGCCAATCAGGCCGATACGCTCACCGGTTTCCAGAGCAAAGTCGGTGTGGTCCAGCAGCGGGACGTGGCCAAAAGCGAGTTGGGCATTGAGAAAAGTAATAAGGGCCATGAGGGTTCAGTTCGGGTAACCCCCGATTGTCGGGCATTGGCGCCCGCATCGCGGCCCAATCCCCCCGCAATCCCGCCGCAATGGCGCTATTCGAAACCGGCCGCTTGGCGCTGTTTCGCCCCATCAGGACCTGAAAGCAGCGCCACCAAAGCAGCGGCTGCTTGCGGGTTGGCACTGGCGGAGCAAACCGCTGCGGTGTACACGGTGGCCAATTCAAATACGGGGGGCAAACTGCCGACCCACGTGACGCCCGGCGTAAACAGGATTTCGGTCATTTGTGTGCAGCCGATCAAACCCGGCTCTGCACATTGCGCCATTTCCCGCATGGCGGTTGCGCCGTTGGGAAAGGGGCGCAGGCGCGAGGCCACTTGGGCGTCGATGCCGAGTTGCTGCAAGACCTTGAAAAAATGGATGCCCGCGGTGGCTTTGACCGGATCGGGGAAGTAGATGCCCTGGGCAGCCAACAGCGCCGTTTTTAGCGCTTCTGGGGTGCTGACATGGGACATCCCCTCACCGGTTTTGACGGCGATGCCGGTTTTGACGTGCCCCAAGGGCTGGGCGCTCCCCGCCACAGCATGGCCACTGCCCGCCAATTGCCCAATCAGCGCCTCAGTCAGGATCAACACATCGCAGACGGCCCCTGCCAGCAGCTTGTCTTTCATCACGCCAACGGCACCGAAATCACCGTGGATACCGTGACCGGTTTGCCGCTCAAAGCCTTCCCGCAAGGCCTCTACCAAACCAGCTGCTGCACCACCACTGAGAATGTTCAAAACCGCCATGTCACCGCCCGTTCAGTCGGCCTTGATGCCGGCCGTTTTGATGATTTTTTCCCACTTCACAATGTCATCGCGGATGTATTTGTCAAACGCATCAGCCGTCATCACCATGGGCACGGCACCCTGTTTGCCCCAAAGGGCTTTGACATCCGCATTGCCGGTGATTTTGGTGATGGCGTCGTTGAGTCTGTCGACCACTGCTTTGGGCGTGCCTTTGGGCGCCATCATGCCCAGCCAAATGGTGGCTTCATAACCTTTGAGGCCGGCTTCGTCCAACGTAGGCACGTCTGGCAAAACGCTGGAGCGTTGGGCGCCACTGGTGGCAATTGCCTTGACTTTGCCCGCCTTGACTTGTTCGGTCATGGTGGTCACCGCGTCAAACATCATGTCGACCTGGCCGCCAATGATGTCGGTTCGCGCACCGCTGCTGCCCCGGTAGGGTATGTGCACCAGGTAAATACCCGCCATGCTTTTGAACAGCTCACCGGCCGTGTGGTAGGGCGTGCCCTGGCCGCTGGAGGCGTAGTTGAACTTGCCTGGTGCCGCTTTGGCGGCAGCCATCAGGTCTTTGAGGTTGCCGGCCTTGACAGACGGGTGCGTTACCAGCACCAGCTCTGACGAATTGATGGGTGCCACACCGACAAAATCGCGCGTCAGCACAAACGGCTTGGCCGGTGTGAGCGTTTCGTTCACTGTGTGGGTGTTGGACATCATCAACAGCGTGTAGCCATCGGGCGCAGCCTTGGCGGCTACGTCCGTACCAATCACCGAGCCGCCACCGGGGCGGTTTTCGACCACGAAGGTTTGCCCCAAGCTTTCGCCCAGCCGCAGACCGATGAAGCGGGCAAAGTTGTCTGCCGGGCCACCGGCCGCAAACGGCACGATGATTTTGACCGGACGCGCTGGGTAAGTTTGTGCCACGGCGTTCCACGCAAAGGTGACCGCCAGCAGTGCCACAGTGGCAGTTTTCAAAAAAGCTGTTTTCATGGGTTGTCTCCGATTGGGCAGCAAGGCCCTATTGCAATTTGCCGATGCGCTGAACCACACCCACCATGCGCTTAGCATCGGCCTGTACATACGGCTCAAACTCCGGCGCATCAAGGTATTGCAGGGGGCTGCCTGCATTTTGGATGACCTCTCTGACCTTCGCGTCAGACGCTGCAAATTTGGCCGCGGCGCGAATGCGCTGGGCCACCGCTTCGGGTGTCGCGGAAGGGATAAACAGCCCAGACCATTGCGCGTATTCGGCGTTTTGCCCGGAATCTTTCAAACTGGGCACCTCGGGCATGGAAGCCAGCGAGGTGTTGCCCCAGTGCGCCAACACCCGCACTTTGCCCGCCTTGATGTGCTGCAGCACCGTGGCTGGCCCCGTGGAGACGGCATCAATCTGCCCGCCCAAGAGCGCCACAATGGCCGGCCCTGCCCCGGTAAAGGGAATGTGTGTCATCTTCAAACCGGCGCTGTTGGCCAGAATTTCCATGGGCACATGCATGGTGCCGTAGTTGCCACTGGAGCCGTAGTTCACCACGCCGGCGCGTTTGCCGACGTCGTCGACAAAATCTTTCAGATTT
>JANOVW010000013.1:0-2898 GCA_031417575.1 Rhodoferax sp.
GGTTGCACGCCATGCCCGCAGCAACGTGGGTGGTTTTGACTATTCTCTGGACGCCGATTACACCCAGTTTGAAGCCGACCGCAGCTTCACCCTGCAACCCAATGCCCGGCGCAGCTTTGCGCTGGCGCAGGTGAGCCGCCCGTGGGTACAGCCTGGTGGTTTCATCACGCCCAAGCTGCAAATTCACGCCAGCCAGTACGATTTTGATGCGCCCCTGACCGACGGCTCGCGCAGCTGGGGCCGGGTGGCGCCCACTTTCAGCCTGGACAGTGGCCTGGTGTTCGAACGCGAAACCCGTTTTTTTGGCCGCGCCGTGCAGCAAACCCTGGAGCCGCGCGCCTTTTATGTTTACACCCCATTTCGGGACCAAAGCCTGCTGCCCAACTACGACACCGGCGCCAACGATTTCAACTTTGCCACCATCTTCACCGAGAACGCGTTTGTCGGCAATGACCGCATTTCTGACAACAACCTGCTAACCCTGGGGCTCACCTCGCGCCTGCTGGATGCCAAAACCGGCGCCGAAGCGCTGCGTTTGGGCATCGCCCAGCGGTTTCGTTTTAACGACCAAAACGTCACCTTGCCCGGCGGCACGCGGGAGGTGGCCGGCTTCAGCGACGTGCTGCTGGGTGCCACCGTGAACTGGGAACCCCGCTGGACCTTTGACGGCACCTTCCAGTTCAACCCGCGCACCGAGCAATCGACCCGCTTCACCATGGGCGCGCGTTACAGCCCAGGGAACTACCGCACCGTCAGCACGGCCTACCGTTTTCAGCGCGGCGCCAGCGAACAAGTCGAAGTGGCCTGGCAATGGCCGCTGAACGACCTGTGGGGCGACAAAGGCCAAGCGCTGGGCGTTGGCCAGGGCCAGGGTGAAGGCCGCTGGTACAGTGTGGGGCGGCTCAATTACAGCGTGATGGACAGCAAGTTGGTCGATTCTGTTTTTGGTTTTGAATACGATGCCGGTTGCTGGCTGGCGCGCGTGGTGCTGGAGCAGCTGCAAACCGGCACCGGCAGCACCAACCAACGCATCATGTTTCAGCTCGAGCTGAGCGGCTTTGCCCGCTTGGGTGCCAACCCCCTCAAGACACTGAAGGACAATATCCCCCGATACCAGTATCTTCGCGAGCAAACCACTACACCCAACCGGTTCTCCCAGTTTGATTAGGGCACTTCTATAAATCCAATATTGGGGCGCATTGCGTCGTTGCAAATCCTCGCCATACTAAAGTATGTCTGCGTTTTGCGCCTCGCACTGCATCCCCAGAATTGAATTTCTAGAACTGCCCATTAGTATCCCGATATAACCCTTTTTACCGTTCGATGCATGACCCCACCTGATTTCAAACCTGCTTCCAGGGTGTTGCCCCAACGGCTGGCGTTTTTGGCGCTGGCGGCCCTGCAAACCTTGCCCATGGCACAGGCCCAGGGCCTGCGCCCGCTGAACGCCCAAAGCATCACCACCCCACAGGCGGCTGCCGTGCGTACCGAAGCGGCCGCGGGCAGTGCGCAACGCGCTGCCGACTTCATCGTGGCCATCGTCAACACCGAGCCCATCACCAACGCCGAGGTGCGCCAGGAGGCGCAGCGCCTGGCACCGCAATTGGCGCAAAGCCGGCAAGGCCGCCCGCCCGATGCCGAATTGGCCCGCCTGGTACTGGAGCGCATGATCAACGAGAAGGCGCAACTGCAGCTTGCCAAAGAATCGGGCATCCGCGTCGATGATTTGGCGGTAGACCAGGCCGAACAAAACGTGGCCGCACAAAACCAGGTCGACGTGCCCACGCTGCGCAGACGCCTGTCGGCTGACGGTATTGGCCAGGCCCAATACCGCGAGCAACTGCGCGACCAGCTCATCTTGATCCGGGTGCGTGAACGCGACGTAGATTCGCGGGTGAGAGTGTCTGATCTCGAAGTCGACCAGTTCATGCGCGAGCAGGCCAGCGCCTCCGATGCCAACACCGAACTCAATCTGGCCCAAATCCTCATCGCTGTACCTGAAAACGCCAGCGCCGAACAAAGCGCCAGCCTGATGGCCAAAGCCGAAGCCGCCCTGGCGCGGGCGCGCGCCAACGAAGACTTTGGCACCTTGGCGCGTGAACTCTCAAGCGCTGCAGACCGCAGCAACGGGGGCCAAATGGGCCTGCGCAGCGCCGAGCGCTACCCCCCGTTGTTTCTGCAAGCCATCCAGGGCCTGGCACCGGGCGCCGTCTCAGGTGTCGTGCGTTCTGGCGCCGGTTTTCATATTCTCAAAGTGGTCGAAAAGCGCGCCGCCGGCATGTCGGTCGAGCAAACCCGCGCCCGCCATATCTTGCTGCGCCCCGGCGCCCAGCTCAATGAAGCCCAAGCCCGTGACCGACTGGCCGATTTCAAGCGCCGCGTTGAAGCAGGGCAAGCAGACTTTGCCCAATTGGCGCGCGAGAACTCACAGGACGGCAGCGCCGCGCAAGGCGGCGACCTGGGCTGGGCCAGCCCGGGTCAGTTTGTGCCCGAATTCGAACAAGCCATGGCCACCCTGGCCCCCGGCCAGATCGCCCCGCCACTGGTTTCGCGCTTTGGCGTACACCTGATCCAGGTGATGGAGCGGCGCACCAGCACCCTCTCGTTGCGCGACCAGCAAGAAGTGGTGCGCAACCAGCTGCGCCAAAAGAAGCTCGAAGAAGCCTTCATCATCTGGGCGCAAGAAGTGCGCGGCCGCGCCTACGTCGAAAAGCGCGAGCTACCGCAACTCCAATTTTGAAGCACACCCCCAAAAAACGGTTCGGGCAGCACTTCCTGACGGACGGCGGCATCATCGATGCCATCGTTCAGGCCATCAACCCGCAGCCCGGCCAGCCCATGCTGGAGATCGGCCCCGGCCTGGGTGCCCTGACGCAGCCCCTGGTCGAGCGCCTGGGC
>JANOVW010000014.1:0-3943 GCA_031417575.1 Rhodoferax sp.
CTGAAATTCGTGCTGGGCTTGGTGGTGGTGGCGGGCCTTGCGGCCTGCGGGGGTGGCGGCAGCGGTGGCGGTGGCGGCACCAGTGCCGACAGCGGCACCTTGCGGCTGGCGATGACCGACGCACCGAGTTGCGGCTATGACGCCGTCAATGTGACCGTGGTGAAAGTCAGGGTGCACCAAAACAGCAACGCGGGTGAAAACGACGGCGGTTGGTCTGAAATCGTGCTCAACCCGGCGCGGCGCCTGAATCTGTTGAACCTCACCAACGGTGTGTTGGACGAACTGGGCCAAATTCCGTTGCCCACGGGCAAATACACCCAGCTGCGGCTGGTTCTTGCAGACAACGGCGGCGCTACGCCGTTCGCCAACTCGGTCGTTCTCACCGGCGGCAGTGAAGTGGCGCTTAAAACGCCGAGTGGCCAGCAATCGGGCGTCAAGGCAAACATCAATATCGATATTGCCGCCAACCAACTGGCCGATTTCGTGATCGACTTTGATGCCTGCAAATCGGTGGTTGTTGCGGGTGGTTCAGGCAAGTACCTGCTCAAACCCGTGGTGGCCGTGATTCCGCGTTACATCTCAGGTGTTTCCGGGTACGTGGATGTTGCGACGTTGGCCTATGGTTTTACCAACCTCTCTTTGCAGCAATCAGGTGTGGTGGTCAAAGCCACCGTTCCCGATAACGCCGGGCGGTTTTTGCTTCAACCCGTGGCACCGGGTGCCTACACACTGGTGATGACAGCGCCAGGGCGTACGACGATGGTGGTCACCAATGTATCGGTTTCAGCAGGCAGCGTGACACCCATCAATGCGTTCGGCCCCGCCCTGAGTTCACCGGTATCGCTGAGCGGCACGGTAACCGGCACCGCCCCGGCCGATACCCTGGTGCGTGTGCAGCAGCCACTCTCGGTTGGCCTATCCGTCGAGGTCGCTGGCCGTTTTGTCGACAGCGTGACAGGTGTTTACAGTTACCCGCTGGTCGTGAACGCCCCGCTGGTGGCACCCTTTGTGGCTAGCCCCGCCTCACTGGTGTTTGTTGCCGATGCCCCTGCGGCCGGCAAATACGCACTCAAGGCCAGCTTGAACGGATTCTTCGACCAGACGACCGTGCTGGCTCCTCTGGTGCCGGGTCTGACAATCACCACCCACTTCAGCTTCCCTTAACCGGGCGGATGCCAGCGGCCTGGGGCGAGAGCAGCAAGTCGGTCGCCGCCTTCCAGGCCGGTTTCGGGCCGCATGCCAAAGAAATCATGGCCGACATTCCCAATTACACCGACTTGGCACCGGTGATGCAGATCAGCGAAGTGGTGGTGGGTTAAACCCAGGCGGCTGGTCATTATTTGGCCAGCTTGCGCTGCACCTGGGGCCGATTTGTCATCAGGCCCTGCGCTGCTGTCAATTGAATCGGCGCTTTGGCCGCCACGCGTTTGGGTTTTGCCACCTTGTTGGCATACGCCTGCAACACCAACGCCCTCACCCGCGAGGGAGGTGCTTTGGCAAGTGCCACGCGCAGACCCAGTGCTTTGCTGCCCCACAACAGCTTTTCAACAAACGCGCCGTCCACCGCCAGGGCGATTTCGCGTTCGGTCTCAGCCACAAACACATGAATGTGGGTTTGCTCGGGCGGCGCGGTAACAAAGATCTTGCCTCCTACCCGAAACGACGTGTAGTTGAAGTGCGGCTCCTCGGTGGCGTTGGGCAGCGACAGGGCGTATAGGCGGACTTGGGCGAATTTCATGGTGAGAATCCCGTTTGCAGAGTGTCAGATGCAACTGGAAAAAGCCAAGCCTAATCGGCCTTTTTTGCAGCCAATAACGACTGTAGGTCTGTTGGTTTGCAAATCGGAAAATGACATTGACCGCGCAATACGAGCAAATCCTGGTCCCCGGTGACCAACGCCATGTCGGGATACAACGCGACGACCTGGCTGGCCAAACTGAGAAACTTCTGATCCGCCGCATCCCGGCAAGTCGGCAAATTTGCGTCGGCAGGGGCGGTATTCTCAAAAACCAAAGCGTTGACCAACACCCGTAGCAACACGCTGGTTTGTTCCCGCTCATGGAGGTTGAATTTTGGATAGGCCAAAACGCGTTTGAGTTCAGTTGCTGTCAGTGGATCAAACGCAAAGGTCAATCGGCCCGCATCTGCCTCTGCCCGCAACCAGGCGAGGGTGGAATTGCGGAACAAATACGCGCTAAGCAAGACATTTGTATCAGCGACGACGTACATGTTCAAGGCTTTTGCTCAGGGCTTTTGACGCGCCCACACGACGGCGTCCGCCACGTCTTGCTCAGTCAAACCCAGCGCTTCCATTTTAGCCCAGGCGCTTTCCAGTTCCATGGTTTTGGCTGGTTTGAGCACAATTTCGTCACCCCGCGCGGTGACCTCAAAACGGCGCACGCCGACAAACTGGCTCATCAGGGCTTTGGGCAACGTGAGTTGATTTTTGCTGGTAAGGGTGGCGATCATCTTGATTCCTTGCGGTAAGGAGTAAGACTGCATTGTAGTGGTTCTTTGCCCAAGGCGATTGAAAAAACACCTGGCTGACGCGCTGCAACGATTATTTTTGGTGCCTTCACGCGCTGCGCCACAGCGCTTGGTCACCTGTGCCTTCCACCCGCGCCCGGCCCAGGGCTTCGAGGGTTTGCAGGATGGCGGGCAGGGTCGTTTGCCAACTTCTGGAACCTGCGCCGCTGGCCGGGCCGGTGAAGGCGGCTTGCACGGCAGGCAAGCTCAGCGGCACCGGGCTGCTGGCCAGAACCTGCGCCACGGCGCGAACTTGGTCGGGCAGGGTGTTGGGCCAAGCCATTGGGGTGTATTTATCTATATCTGAATTTGTTGTATTAGTAATTGTTGCATTTTGTTCAGGTATTAATTGCACTACCAGCTCGTCTTTAAATAGTGAAGATGATGTATTATTATTTTTATTTTGTGGTAAATTGACGTATTTATCATTTTGAAAGCCAGGCCGCAACCAGCGGATGAGGCCGGTTTTTTCTTCTGCGGCGCGTTGTGCGTTCAGCGCCACCAGGCGGCTGAGCAATTCGTCCACATCGTCCAAATCGGACCAGCCATAGGCCGCCAACACGGCTGCGTCCAGCTCATCGTGCAGGGTTTTGAGCGTGCTGACCAAGCCCGCGCTGTTGATGGCTTTCTCTTTGGCCGTCAGCTCGCGGCCCGCCTTGAGCGCCTCCAGCACGTTGTACAAACCGGTCAGCGTGAGGCCCGCTACGGGTTCATTGGCTGTGTTGGCCAACACCCGTTTGCGGTGCGCATCGATCTGCTCGGCCAGCGTGCTGATTTTTTGGCGCAAGTCGGCGGTTAAACCGGTGTCTTCGCTGGGGAAGGGGAAGGTTTCGAAGCAGCGGGATTTGACGTAAACCGGGTCGTTTCCTACACCCAGCCAGCTGCCCGCCGCCAGCGCCCAATCCCCATGCAGGCGGCTGGACAACACGCCCAGGTGAAATGAATCGTCCAGCGCGATGGCGATCAGTTTGTTGTCGGGCAGGATGGACGCGTCCAAAAACTGGAACGTGCGGTATTTGGCGGTTTCGACTGTGGCGATGTAGAGGGGAAGGTTGGCGAGCATTGCTCTCAAGTCTTCTCGAAGGCGGCGATGCAACCACCAGCGCTCGCGAACTGAGTCCATGCGGTTGACATCACGTTCAGGTTTCACCCGTTCTAACAATCGTTGGTACACCTTAGGATGCCGACTGCGCAACTGCTCAGCCGTCATTCCGAACGCGTCAATAACTTTGACCTGTCTCGGAACGTCCGTCAGATCACGACCATTGCGGTATTCGCGGACTACAGTTTTGAGCAGTGGGTCATCGTTCACTCCTAGAGCTCGAGCTTCCTTCTCCGTAACGATGAAACCGGCACTGCCCAATTCATGCCCTCGGTTTGACAGGTTGGCGTTGGATTGCAGCGCAACCGCCGCCGA
>JANOVW010000015.1:0-5363 GCA_031417575.1 Rhodoferax sp.
GCGGCCGCCAGCCGATGCCTGGAAAATCAGGGCCTACCCGATGTGGTGTTGGCCTGTGCGGGCATCAGTGTGGGTGTCGATACGGCAGATGAAGCCGATTTGGCCGTGATGCACCGGACATTTCTGACCAATAACCTGGGAACCGCTGCCACGTTTTCACTGTTTTTACCGCTGATGCGCGAGCGCCACTCGGGAACGTTGGTGGGATTGGGCAGTGTCAATGGCATACGCGGCTTTGCCGGACATGGTGCGAATTGCCCCAGCAAGGCCGCCATGATCAATTACCTGGAGTGTCTGCGCCTTGAGTGCAGGGGCTCAGGAATTCAGGTTGTGACAATTTGCCCCGGGTATGTGGCGACGCCGCTTACAGCAGGCAACCAGTTTTCAATGCCGTTTTTATTGCAACCAGAGGCTTTTGCGGAGCAGGCATTTAGGGCGATTGGTGCTGGCGCAAGTTACCGCGTGATTCCTTGGCAAATGGGGGTTGTGGCCAAGCTGTTGCGGTTGTTGCCCAATTGGGCTTTTGATGCAGCGTTTGCGGGCCGAAAACGTAAACCCAGAAAGTCTGGCAGCACCGGCAGGGCAGATTTAAATATCAAGCCGCCCTGATTTCGACAAAAACATCCAAGTGACCATTCAGGCGGTACTCAAAGTGGCCATGAAAAAAGGGCCCCGAGAGGCCCTTTTTTTGAATCCGCTGGGGATGCAAATGGATCAATAACCGCCACGGCTACCGCCGCCGCCGCCGCCGTATCCACCGCCGCTACGGCTGCCGCCGCCACCGCCGTATCCACCACCGCCGCCGCCGCCACTGCGACCGCCGCCGCCGTAACCGCCGCCACCGCCGCCCGCACCGCCACCGCCGCCGAAGCCGCCGGTACGGGGAGGACGTGCCTCCATCGGACGGGCTTCGTTCACGACGAGACCACGGCCACCGAATTGCTGGCCGTTCATGGCTGCAATAGCGGTTTGTGCCTCAGCGTCGCTGCCCATCTCCACAAAGCCGAAGCCTTTGGAGCGGCCCGTGTCACGTTCCATCATGACTTTGGCGCTGGTGACAGAACCGTGAGCTTGGAAGGCCTGCAAGAGGTCGTCGTCACGGAAAGAATATGGCAGGTTGCCAACGTAAAGTTTGTTGCCCATCTAGGGACTCCTAAAAAAACACTAAAACGCGATGGAGTCCCTTAACCACGATTACTCACGCAATCAACCCACTATCAGGCCTGTTGATGACCGACTTCCGGCAGATGGGAAACTGACAAACACCGCAAACACGTACCCCTTTTGACGGGATGTACAGCCCCATTATGCGCCATATCAGGAAAAAAGCAAAATATTTGTGCGTTGGCGGGTGTTTTTGGCTGTTTTGGGTTGCGAAGCCGCCAATTCAAACGACTTTGCAAACGACTTTGGCTGATTGGACATCAATCCTGGCCCTAATCTTGGTAGTTGCGCCATTGCTTCATGGCGTTGCGTAGCGTCAGGATCTGGCGTTCAAAGCGTGGGCAGGCAGCGCAAATGCCCATGTGGATGCGCAGGGCGAGTTGTTCAGTCAGCCGCAATGGGCGGTCTTCGCGAGCGATGACCAAAACGGCCACTTGTTTGCAGGAGCGTTGAAGCGGAATCATGTCGAAGGGGCCCCGGAGAACCAGTTAAGCGCCAGGCATTCGCGCAAACGCAGACGCGCACGGTGCAACTGGACGTACAGGTTTGTCGGGGTGAGCTGCAACTCCTTACAAATCTCTTCGCTGGAGAGCTCAAGCCACTCACGCATCAAAAATAGCCTCCCTTGCACGGGCGGGAGTTTGTTGGCGCAGGCATCCAGCACCTGCATGAATTGAAGGTTGCCCAGTTGTTGCTCCGGGTTGCCCCAATCTGCCGGCAATTCCGCAAAATGACCGTCTTGTTTGAAGGCGATGTAGTCCAGCGGATCAGCATCGCTGTCGTCGCGGGTGTCCAGTACACAGGCCTCGCGCCGGTGATGGCGCAGGGTGTCGATGATTTTGTGTTTCAGAATGCCGACCAGCCAGGTCTTGAGCTGTGAGCGGTTGCCAAACGACTGCGGTTTGGCCAAAGCGGCCAGCAAGGTTTCAGACACCGCATCTTCGGCCCAGGCATCATTGCGCAACTGAAGCCGCGCAAAGCGCATCAGGTAGGTACGGCTGTCCACCAGTTGTTGCTCAAAGCTCGGCGCGGGGGTGTTGGTCATGGGGCATTGTAAGAATAGAGTAGGCTGTGTGACCAAACGGCAACCGGACGTTCAAGCGAAGTGCCTGCGGGTTCTGGTTAATTCTTACCACCGTGATTTATTCACATTCAGGAGTTTTCAATGAACCAACGTGCCATGATTGCCGCCGCCGCCGCTTCACTGATGGGTTTGACTTTGGCAGCCTCGCCGGCCAGCGCGCAAGAAAAAGAAAAATGCTATGGCATCGCCGCGGCCGGACAAAACGACTGTGCCAACTTGGCGGGTACGCACAGCTGTGCGGGCCAGGCCAAAGTTGCGAATGACAAGGGCGAGTGGAAATATGTGGCCAAAGGTACCTGCAAGAGTATGAAAGGCCTGTCGATGGACGAAGCCAAAGGCATGAAAAAGAGCTGATGTCGGCACCAGGCGCTGCTTGTCCGCTGGGTATTGGCTGGCGACACGCCCACTACCGCGATTTGATCGAGCGCCAACCGGCCCTTGATTTCCTGGAGGTTCACTCCGAGAATTTTTTTGGTGGCGGTGGCGCGGCGCTCGCAGTGCTGGAGCGTGGGCGGCAAGATTACCCGATCAGCCTGCATGGCGTGGGTTTGTCACTGGGTTCGGCGTGTGGGCTGGATGCCTGGCATCTGGAACAGTTGGCAGCGTTGGTTGAGCGCATTGAGCCGCTGCGGGTGAGTGACCACGCCTGTTTCGCGCGAGCGAGTTGGCCGGGTTCATCCGTTTCGCCTCGCCCCGACATCCGCCAAAGATCAGACAGTCGTTCGAGCGACCTCGCCCAACGCTGGGTACATGCTGCTGATTTGTTGCCCATTCCGTTCAGCCACGAAGCGCTGGATGTGTTGTCGGCCAACGTGGCTGCCGTACAAGACCGGCTCAAGCGCCGCTTCATGGTTGAAAACCTCAGCGCTTATGTGGCCTGGCAGACGCCTCTGCAGGATTTGTTTGGCACAGAGGTCGATTTTTTGGTTGAACTGACACGGCGTACCGGTTGCGCTTTGCTGGTCGACGTGAACAATTTGTACGTCAACGCCCGCAATGCACAGATTGCCGGTTTCCCGGGTGACCCGCTGACCCATTGCCGTGCCTGGCTGGACGCCGTACCTGCTGCCTGCGTTGGCGAGATTCACTTGGCGGGGCATGTGCATGTGAAAAGCTGGCCAAGCGAATTAAATGGGCAAGAAAGGCCAGGCGCACCTGGCACCACACCCGCGCATGACAGGCTGGATGACATCGTCATCGACGACCATGGCAGCCGCGTGGCCGATGCGGTTTGGCAACTTTATGCCCATGCCCTTGCGCGGTTTGGCGGGGTACCAACCCTGATTGAATGGGACACCGATGTACCGGAGCTGGACGTTCTGCTGGACGAAGCGGCCCGCGCCCGGACCATTGCGTCAATGGCCCTCGACCCCGCACCGCTGCGAGGCGATGCATGAGCCTGGCACAGCAGCAACAGGCCCTCCTGGCGGACTTGTTTTCACCTGCCAAGCGGGTGGAGAGTCGTGAAAAAACAAGCACAAATGATATAAATAAAGTAGCTGACGATGCTTGTATTGATTTAACTTTTGGCCTGAATGCCCGTGGTTATTTAGCGTACAGAACCAATGGGCTGGAAATGGCGCGCCGGGCGCTGGCAGGCGCTTACCCGGTGATCTGCCAGCTGCTGGGTGACGGGAGTTTTTCAGCCTTGGCAGCGGCCTTGTGGCAAGCTCATCCGCCTGAGCGTGGCGACTTGGCGCTGTGGGGTGCTGCCCTGCCCGATTTTGTGCGCCTAAGCCCGCAACTCGCCGACGAACCCTATTTGCCCGATGTGGCGTGTGCGGAATGGGCCTTGCACCGGCTGAAAACCGCCCCCGACGAGACGACCGATTTACCCAGTTTACAGTTGTTGATAACTTCAGACCCTTCTGTGATCAAGCTGTGCATAAGTAATTTCCAGGCATGTTTTAAAAGTAGTTGGCCGCTGGCCTCCATTTGGCTGGCACATCAATCCGGAACCGAGACGCACCTGCTGGCGCTTGAACAGATCGGCCTGCAAATCCGACAACAGGTGGCCCAAACTGCGCTCATTTGGCGTGAGGGCCACCGGCCGCGGCTGCGCGAGGCAATGGCCGGCGAGGCTGATTTATTGGTGGCGCTGCAGCAAGGCGAGTCGCTGGGCCAGGCCTTGCAGAACAACCCGGCGTTTGATTTCAGCCAGTGGCTCCCCTTGGCGGCGCAAACGGGTTTGTTGCGGGGCGCACAGTCGGTTGTTGCTTAAAAGCAGTGCGGTTGTTGGACTGAGCGCGGCCGCTTGCGCAGCGGAGATCAATAAAATTTCAAATATTATTTTTTCAAAAAATATCACTTCATAATTGAATTAAAGTTTACGTATTAATTGCATAATTAGTTATAAAATACATAGTATAAAAAATTATAAAAAATTAATTAATTTTGTAAATTTAAAATAAATTGAGTATATTTAAAGCGATTAAGTAAGCTGTTTGGGTGCTTGTAGCCAGGCCGGTTCGATCCCGCTACCATGCTGGCTATGAACGTTGCCCGTCGCCCGCTGTTTGTCAAAATCTGCTGCATTACCAGCCAACAGGAGGCAGACCTGGCCATTGCCGCGGGTGCGGATGCGTTGGGGCTTGTCTCCGACATGCCCAGCGGGCCGGGCGTGATTGGCGAGGGCGTGATCGCACACATTGCCAAATCTGTTGCCCAAATTTCGGCGCAGGCCATGACCCACGACGGGTCGGCCAAGCCGATTCAAACCTTTTTGCTCACGGCGCGCCAAACGGCGCAATCCATCGTGCAGCAGCATATTCAGTGCCAAACCACCCACATCCAGTTGGTCGACGCGGTTGCGCCGTCTGAGCTGATGGCCTTGCGCCACCACCTTCCCAAGGTGAAACTGGTGCAGGTCATCCATGTGCTGAATGAAACGTCCTATCACCAGGCCATGGCGGTTGCACCCATGGTCGACCTGTTGTTGCTCGATTCCGGAAACCCGAACTTGAACGTCAAAGAGCTGGGTGGCACTGGTCGAACGCATGATTGGAAAATAAGTGCACAAATTGTGGATAACTCGCCTGTGCCGGTGCTGCTGGCGGGCGGGCTTAATCCCCAAAATGCGGCAGATGCCGTCCAGACGGTGCGCCCGCATGGCCTG
>JANOVW010000016.1:0-1915 GCA_031417575.1 Rhodoferax sp.
GCCTTGTACAAGCCAGCTTTGACCATTTTGTCGTAAAAGTCCTTGATGCGCGCGGAACTCATGGCCCCGATACCGTTTTGCAGCGCCTCGCCGCTGTCGACGATACCGAGTTTCTTCATCAGCTCAATGCTGCCAGCAATACCAGCGTCTGTGGCTTCGGGGTTCGCCTTTTTAATCAGCTCATTGGCAGCCTTGTTATCGCCATACAGGTAATTGTTCCAGCCGATCAGCGAAGCATCAACAAACTTCTGCACGACTTCGGGCTTGGTTCTGACCATTTCAGCGCGTGTTTCAATGGTTGTGCTGTACGTACTGAACCCGTTGTCAGCCAGCAAATGCACCACCGGATCAAAACCTGCCTGCGCCTTGATACTGATGGGCTCGCTGATGCTGTAACCCTGCTGCACTGATTTTTTGTCGGCCAAAAACGGGCCAACATTGAACACATAGGGTTTGAGTTGCTCGTCTTTGAAGCCATGCTCGGCTTTCATCCACTGCCAAAAGCTGAATTGGCCATCTTTGCTGATGAACGCCACTGGCGCTTTGGTGACCTCGGAAAATTTGTCATAGCCCTGGCCAGGGTGGGCAAAAATGGCTTGCGGGTCTTTCTGGAATATTGCCGCTACAACTGTGGTTGGTACACCGTTCTTCACGTTGTCAAAACTCAAAAGCAAATTGCCCGCCATGAGGAAATCAATCTTGCCAACGGCCAACAAAGGCCGGTTGTTGGCCTGCGGGCCCCCTTGCTGGATTTCGACATCCAGGCCCATGCGTTTGTAGGTGCCATCAGCCACTGCTTGGTAAAAACCGCCGTGGCCAGCTTGGGCTTTCCAGTTGGTTCCAAAGACAATTTTTTCTTGGGCCAAAGCGGCGCCAGCACTGGCAAACGCGATACAGGCAGCTATGGCGCGAAAAGCAGTTCGGTAGGTCATCGTCAAATCTCCAGGGTAAAAAATAGAGGTACAGCGAGCTGATCAAACAAAATGCGATAGTGGCACAAAAGAGGCCAATTGCCGCCTAGGGTTTCTCATAGGCTGGCAGCCACCCGCGTGTTTTTCCGGGGTTCATCAAGCCATGTGGATCGGCGATTTTTTTGAAGTCAATTTGCGCGGTGTCAATCTCTTTCATGCCCCCGTCTTCGATGGTGTAGACGTGGTTGTCAAATACCAGGCTGCCATCGGCTTCAAATTCGGCGATGATTTCATATAAGCGCGCTTTGTCAAAGTAGCTCACCAGCGGCAGGCCAAATGCAACGCAGCCACCGTATTGCCGGCCAAACTCGTGGTGCATCAACAATTCATCGCCCCATCGGGCCATTTGTTTTTCGACCAGAGCAATGTCAATGCAAACGCCGGGCGTCCACGGGGCCACCGTTTGCAAATTGGTCCAACTCTTGTCCATTTTTAGCGCCATCAGGGTGGTGTGGTTGTAGGCACATTCAAACGCCGGGAAAAGACCTTGCGATTTGAGCTCTGGTTCGGTCAAGGCCATGGTTTCGATACCACGGTGTTTGGCCACCAGCGCGCGCCAGGTGGCCAGCGAATCCGGATGAACCATGGAAAAAACAGCATCCTTGTTACTGGGAAACCGTTCGCCGAACTCACTTTCGTAATAGGGTGCAATGCGTCGCTCGACGGCGGTGATGAGAAAGGCATCCAGACTGCTGCCGATGGCTTCGGTCGCTTCGCAACCAAAACGCAGGGCATCGCTGTAGCTGTCAAACAAAGCAATGTGGTGTACCCAATTCACGGCGGGCTTGAGGCTGAGGGTTAGCGCCGTGATGATGCCGTTGGTTCCGTAGGCGTGATGAACCTTCTGGATGTCAGCGTCTTCAAGCTCAATGATGCGGGGAACTTCCTCTAGCGTCACCACACGAATCATGCTGACATTGCCTGCGTCTTTCAGGATGCCGTTT
>JANOVW010000017.1:0-1834 GCA_031417575.1 Rhodoferax sp.
GGAGATTTTGTACCCCGCGCTGGAAGACTACAAGATCGATATCATGATTGGTGAAGGGCCGGCGGCGCGCTCGATCAAGCTCGATTTACAGCCCTTCACCCTGGTGGGGGCTACCACCCGCGCCGGCATGCTCACCAACCCCTTGCGCGACCGTTTTGGCATTGTGGCGCGGCTGGAGTTCTACACCCCCGAAGAGCTGGCCCGCATTGTCAAACGCAGTGCCGGCTTGCTCAAGGTGCCCACCGATCAAGCCGGCGGTTTTGAGATTGCCCGGCGTTCCCGCGGTACCCCGCGCATTGCCAACCGTTTGTTGCGCCGGGTGCGCGATTTTGCCGATGTGAAAGGCAAAGGCCAGATCACGCTGGACATCGCCAACCAGGCCCTGGCCATGCTCGATGTTGACCCCCAGGGCTTCGACGTGATGGACCGCAAACTGCTTGAAGCAGTGATTCACCGCTTTGACGGCGGCCCGGTGGGGCTGGACAACATTGCTGCCAGCATTGGCGAAGAGCGCGAGACGATTGAAGATGTGATTGAACCCTACCTGATTCAGCAGGGCTATTTGCAAAGAACCCCGCGGGGCCGCATCGCCACCTTGGCCGCTTACCGGCACCTCGGCGTTTTGCCACCGCAGGGAAGCCAAACGCTTTTGGACGCATAGGCGTGCTTACGTCGGCGCAGTTTTAGCTTTTGGATCTTGTAGGCAGTACCTGGTCTACGATCAATATTTGCGCCAGGTAGTAGGTGCTCAAAATCCACCAGGCCGACAGCTCAATGGGCTGCACAAAGCGGTTGATGGCAATCAGCGAATCGCTCAGCATGAAGACGCCCGCGCCCAGTGCAACAGCCCAAGCAGCGGGGGTGCGCAACGTACTGGCGCGGCCCACCGCTTGGGTTGCCATCAGGGCGATCACCAGGGCGTACACGGCCACCGCGACCTTTAAAACCGGGTCGGCCAGGCCGGGCCATACCATGGCGTACAAGCCCGCGGCAACCAACAGCAAAACCGCCAGTGCCGTGCGATTGGGGAACCAAGGCAAGGATAAAGTGTCTTGCCGCAGCAGTGCCAGGTAGAACAGATGGGCCGCCAGAAAGGCGGCCAGGCCGGGGATAAAAAAATTGCCGGGCAGCATCAACAACACATCACCCAGGCCGCAAAAAACCAACGCAATAAGCAGCAAAACGCGCGACTTGCTGGCTGGAACAGCGGTGATGACAAATGCAATCGCCAGCAGCATGGTGAGGGGTTTGGCCACGAAATGAACCGGCAGCAGGCCCAAGGCACCGGTCAGCGTCGCGGCCATGGCGGTTTGGATGGTGAGCGTCATCAGTGGCCGCATCCGCCCCTGAATGGCCGCACACAGCGCCCACATGCCCACCGTGATGGCGATGACCCACAAAGTGGCTTGGCCCATCGGCCAGCTTTCAGCGTGCCATAAAAAATACACCACCGCGCCCAGCAGACCCACAAACTGCAAGGCACTGAACAGCATCAGCCCTTGGCCCATGGGTGGATCGAAGGTGCTGACCCGCGCCAGATCGAAGGCTGGTTTTTCGCCCGACAGAACCAGGCTGGGTGGCTGCCAGCCGGGGGGTTTAAGCCAAACCCGCAGTTTGTCAGGCCAGCGGCTGGTCTGCCGACTGGTGTGCGCCAAGCCGGCGTAAACCTCGGCATTCGCCCACAGCGGGTCCCAACTGTTGAGCTGGCTGCGGGTGCCGTAAATGCAGGGTTTTGTTTCTTCGCAGTAGCTGCCAAACAGGCGGTCCCAAATGATCAGGATGCCGCCGTAGTTTTTGTCCAGGTAACCATCGTTCACGGCATGGTGCACGCGGT
>JANOVW010000018.1:0-5268 GCA_031417575.1 Rhodoferax sp.
CATGCTGGCCACTTTTGAAAAACCTTCTGTCATCTCTCGGGTGCTGGCCTGGTTTCGCGGTTTTGACGGCCCCCTGGCTTTTGCCGTGTTCATGCTGGCGTGTATTGGCATGGTGACCATGTATTCCAGCGGGTTTGACCACGGCTCGCAATTTGAGCTGCATGGGCGCAACATGCTGATCGCCGGGGCTATTTTGTTTGTCGTGGCTCAGGTGCCGCCCCAGCGGCTGATGTCGCTTGCCGTGCCGCTTTACGTGGTGGGTGTCGGCTTGCTGATTGCTGTCGCGATTTTTGGCATCACCAAAAAAGGCGCGCAGCGTTGGGTGAATGTGGGCGTGGTGATCCAGCCCAGTGAAATCCTCAAAATTGCCATGCCGCTGATGCTGGCTTGGTGGTTTCAGAAGCGTGAAGGCCGTCTCAAACCACTCGATTTTGTGGTGGCCGGTTTGCTGCTGGCGGTACCGGTGGGGCTGATCATGAAACAACCTGATTTGGGCACCGCATTGCTCGTGCTGGCAGCGGGGCTGGCGGTGATATTTTTTGCCGGCCTCTCATGGAAGCTTATTTTTCCACCGCTGGTGCTGGGTTTGGTCGGCATTGCTTTGGTGGTGGCGTTTGAACCGCAACTGTGCGCCGATGGGGTGCGTTGGCCGCTGCTGCGTGATTACCAACAGCAGCGCATTTGCACCCTGTTAGACCCTTCGCGAGATCCGCTGGGCAAGGGTTTTCACATCATTCAGGGCATGATCGCGATTGGTTCGGGCGGGGTGTGGGGCAAAGGCTTCATGCAGGGTACTCAAACGCATCTGGAATTCATCCCCGAGCGCACGACCGATTTTATTTTTGCCGCGTTTGCTGAAGAATTCGGGTTGTTGGGTGTTTTGCTGCTGCTGGTCACCTTTGGTTTTCTGATTGTGCGGGGGCTGATGATTGCGCTGGAGGCACCTACCCTGTTTGCGCGCCTGTTGGCTGGTAGCGTGACGCTGATCTTTTTTACCTACGCGTTTGTCAATATGGGCATGGTGAGTGGCATTTTGCCGGTGGTCGGGGTGCCGCTGCCCTTCATCAGTTACGGCGGCACGGCCATGGTCACGCTCGGGTTCGGGCTGGGCATCCTGATGTCCATCGCTAAATCCAAACGACTGGTACAGACATGACCCCCACGGTCGCCCAGTGCGTGTGGCTCCCTGCCCCCCGAGGGGGCCGCATTTTGGCTTCGCCGCTCTTCGAGAACGCTTGGGGCGGCCCTGCGGGAAAACATGAGGAACGCTATGACGTATGAGGTGGGCATTGTGGGCGTGGGCAACATGGGTGGCGGCATGGCGCTCAATTTGCTGGGCCGGGGCTGGAAAGTGCATGTTTGCGACCTGGATGCAGCCAAAACTGAAGCCCTCAAGAAAAAAGGGGCAATTGTTCACATAGAACCGGCACAATTAGCTATACATTCAATAGTAAATATTGTGTGTGTGGTGGATGCAGTCCAAAGCCACGCGGTGCTGTTTGGTGCCGATGGTGTGGGTGGATTGGTGTCAAACCTGGTGCCAGGGCGCACCGTTATGCTCTGCCCCACGCTGGCACCGCAAGATGTGGAAGGCTTTGCGCAAACCCTGCAACCCCGTGCCATTCAGGTGATCGATGCCCCCATGTCAGGCGGCCCCCAGCGGGCCAGCGAGGGCACCATGAGTCTGATGGTGGCCTGTAAAAAAACCGTGTTTGAAGCCCATCAGGCGCTGCTGAATGCGCTCTCGAGCAAGCTGTTTTACGTCAGCGAAAAGGTGGGCGACGGTGCCCGCACCAAACTGGTCAACAACCTGCTGGCGGGCATCAACCTGGTGGGTGCCGCAGAAGTGATGGTGATGGCGCAAAAGATGGGCTTGAACCTCGAGAAAACCCTGGATGTGATGGAGCAATCCAGCGCGCAAAGCTGGATCGCATCCGACCGCATGCGCCGGGCGCTCACGGGCGATTACGCCCCGCGTGCCCATATGACGCTGCTGGAAAAAGACACGCGGCTGGCGGTGGCAGCAGCCCAGGCTGCGGGGTTTGAGGGGCCGTTGGGGGCTGTGGCCAGCCAGGTCTTTGCTGCGGCCAGCGCCGGCGGGTTGGAGGGTCAAGACGATGCCGCGCTGTTTAAGTGGCTGCAGCGGCCTAAAATGGCTCCATGATCTCTCGCGAACCCACCATCGAACGTTTGGCCATTGCCAAATCCCTCTTGCTCACGCCGTTTGGCCTGGACGAATCTGACCTGACAAAGGCCTTGAATGAAATCAAGGCCCACAAGGTAGACGATGCCGATTTGTACTTTCAGTACACGCGTTCGGAGGGCTGGAGCCTGGAAGAAGGTATTGTCAAAACCGGCTCCTTCAGCATTGACCAAGGCGTAGGTGTGCGTGCCGTGAGCGGCGAAAAAACCGCGTTCGCTTATTCAGACGACATCTCCAACGCCTCGTTGCTCGACGCGGCCCGTACTGTTCGCGCCATTTCAGCAGCGTCCAAAAACGCCCGCGTCAAATCTGCCGTCAGCAAAATATCCAAAAGCCGGACGCTCTATAAAGACCTCGACCCGATCAGCACCCTGGACAGCACCGCCAAAGTGGGCTTGCTCAACAAAGTTGAAAAACTCGCCCGTGCCAAAGACCCACGCGTAGCCCAGGTGATGGCCGGTTTGGCCAGCGAATACGACGTCGTGATGGTGGCCCGCGCCGATGGCACCCTGGCCGCCGACGTGCGGCCGCTGGTGCGCCTGAGCGTGACGGTATTTGCCGAGCAGAATGGCCGCCGTGAAGTGGGCAGTGCGGGTGGTGGTGGCCGCTTTGGCCTGGCTTATTTTGACGATGCGTGTATTGAAAAATACGTCGATGAGGCAGTAAAAGCCGCCATGACCAACCTGGAATCGCGCCCCGCACCGGCTGGCGAAATGACAGTGGTGCTTGGCCCCGGCTGGCCCGGCATCTTGCTGCATGAAGCCATTGGCCACGGCCTGGAAGGCGACTTCAACCGCAAAGGTTCCAGCGCCTTCAGCGGCAAAATTGGCAAACGCGTCGCCGCCAAAGGCGTGACCGTGCTGGACGATGGCACCATTGCTGACCGCCGGGGTTCGCTGAACGTGGACGATGAAGGCAACGCCAGTCAAAAAAATGTGCTGATCGAAGACGGCATCCTCAAGGGCTACATCCAGGATTCGATGAACGCCCGCCTGATGGGCGTGAAACCCACCGGCAATGGCCGCCGTGAAAGTTACGCCCACGTACCCATGCCGCGCATGACCAACACCTACATGACGGCTGGCGACAAAGATCCCAAAGAAATCGTCGCCAGCATCAAAAAAGGCCTGTACGCCACCAATTTCGGCGGCGGGCAAGTTGACATCACCAGCGGCAAATTTGTGTTCTCGGCCAGTGAAGCCTATTGGGTCGAGAACGGCAAAATTTTGTATCCGGTGAAAGGTGCCACCCTGGTCGGCAGCGGTCCCGAGTGCCTGAAGCGCGTCAGCATGATCGGCAACGACATGAAACTCGACAGCGGCGTGGGCACCTGCGGCAAAGAAGGCCAAAGTGTGCCCGTCGGTGTGGGCCAACCGACATTGCGGATTGATGGGCTGACAGTGGGTGGGACGGCCTGAAGGGCTCATCGCTTTATGTTTGTGCTACATTCCGTTCCATGACTTCGGCGCATTTCTTTTTTAGCTACTTTTGGTTCTCACGCATCAAGGCGGTTGAGAGAATTGAGCGTTGCTGAAAAAGCCCCCCAGTCTCCCAAAGAAACCGCCGAATCCACGGCGGTTTTTTTTTGTCCATTTCGTTTCAGTTTTCGTCCACCCGATTTCAACCCGTTTTCAAACTACCTCAGGAGCCGCACCATGACAAACCCAACTTCTTCCTCAACCGACGGTGGCTGGTATGCGAACCCGATTGAACGCCGCCAGTCGCAGCATAGCGACCGAACCAGTCGCACCGATGACGAACGCATCAAGGACATCACCGTGCTGCCGCCACCCGAGCATTTGATACGTTTCTTCCCGATTGCGGGTTCACCGGCTGAAGCGCTGATCACCCAGACCCGCCATAACATTCAGGACATCATGGGCGGCAAGGACGACCGCATGTTGGTGGTGATCGGGCCATGTTCCATCCACGACCCGGCGGCTGCGATGGAATACGCCCGCAGGCTCAAAGTGCAGCGCGACAAGTACAAAGACACGCTGGAGATCGTGATGCGCGTTTATTTCGAAAAGCCCCGGACCACAGTGGGCTGGAAAGGGCTGATCAATGACCCATACCTGGACGAAACCTTCCGCATCGACGAAGGCCTGCGCATCGCGCGCCAGTTGCTGATCGAGATCAACCGCCTGGGCTTGCCGGCGGGGAGTGAATTTCTGGACGTGATCTCACCCCAATACCTGGGCGACCTGATTGCCTGGGGCGCGATTGGCGCGCGCACCACTGAAAGCCAGGTACACCGCGAATTGGCCTCGGGGCTTTCGGCGCCGATTGGTTTCAAAAACGGCACCGATGGCAACATCAAGATCGCCACCGATGCGATTCAGGCCGCTGCCGGGGGCCATCACTTTTTGTCGGTGCACAAAAACGGCCAGGTGGCGATTGTGCAGACCAATGGCAACAAAGACTGCCACGTCATCTTGCGCGGCGGCAAAACACCCAATTACGACGCGGCCAACGTGGCCGCTGCCTGCGCGGACCTGGTGAAGGCCAAATTGCCCCCGACCCTGATGGTCGATTGCAGCCACGCCAACTCCTCCAAACAGCACGAACGGCAAGTCGATGTGGCGCGGGACATTGCCGCACAAACCTCAGGGGGGTCGCGCCATATTTTTGGGGTGATGGTGGAAAGCCATTTGAACGCGGGGGCGCAGAAGTTCACGCCGGGGCTGGATGATGCGGGCAAGCTGGCCTACGGCCAAAGCATCACCGACGCCTGCCTGGGCTGGGACGATTCGCTCACGGTGCTGCAGGTGTTGTCGGATGCAGTCAAAACACGGCGCAGCTTGTAAACTGCCCGCCAGTTGCCAGAAAAGCCATCGGTACCGGGTCTCTTAAGTATTGTTTGATATTTTTGGCAATTTGTTCAGTAAACCAGAGCACTATAAGCTATTGTTTTAGGAGTATTTATGCTGCACCCTCATGCGCGCGCCTTGCTTGATTTGATGGCTGAACGGGGGGTGCCGCCCACCCACACCTTGTCGCCGGCAGACGCCCGGCGCATGTACCTGGAACGCAGGGGGTACACCCAGCCCAACCCGAAGGATTTG
>JANOVW010000019.1:0-2054 GCA_031417575.1 Rhodoferax sp.
TTGCCGGGGGTGAAGGCCGTGGTGCTGATTTGTGAAGGCAAAACCTTCATCGCCGGGGCCGACGTGGGCAATTTTGGCAAACCGCCCAGTGGTGCGAATTTGCTGGAAACCCTGGCCGGTATTGAAGGCGCCAGCGTGCCGGTGATTGCTGCCATACATGGCACGGCGCTGGGTGGCGGGTTTGAGGTGGCCCTGAGCTGCCATTACCGCGTGGCCGTGCCATCGGCCAAATGTGGCCTGCCGGAAGTCAAACTGGGCCTGTTGCCCGGCGCAGGCGGCACGCAACGCCTGCCGCGCATTGTGGGGGCACAGCGGGCGCTGGAGATGATTACCGCTGGGGAACACCTCTCGGCCAACGTGTGCTTTGAGATGGGGCTGCTCGATGCACTGGTGCCGGAAGGTGAGTTGCTGCCAGGCGCGCTGGCGTTTGCCCGCACGGTAGTGGCCGAAAACCGGCCGCTGAAAAAAGTGCGTGACCTGACCGACAAAACCTTGGCCGACCGCGCCCACCCCGAGATTTTTGCCAATTTCCGCGCCGCCAATGCGCGCAAGTTTCGGGGCTTTCAGGCGCCAGAATACAACATCCGCTGCATCGAAGCCGCGGTGAACATGTCGTTTGACGAAGGCATGAAGTTCGAGCGCAGCCTGTTTCTGGAACTGGTGCCCAGCATTCAATCCACCGCGCAGCGCTACGCCTTTTTTGCCGAACGCGCCGTGTGGAAGTTGCCCGATGTACCGGCCGACACGCCCCTGCTGCCGTTCACCCGCATTGGCATCATCGGCGCGGGCACCATGGGGGGTGGCATCGCCATGACTTTTTTGAACGTGGGCTTGCCCGTTGCCCTGATTGAAACCCAGGCGGCGGCGCTGGAGCGCGGCATGGCCACCATTCGGCGCAACTACGAAAACACCGCCAAACGCGGGCGCTTGACGATGGAGGCAGTGGAGAAACGCATGGCGTTGCTCAGCGGCCATTTGTCGTTGGATGCGCTAGCCGATTGCGACCTGATTGTTGAAGCCGTGTTTGAAGAAATGGCCGTCAAAAAATCGGTATTCGCCCAATTGGACAAAATTGCCAAACCGGGGGCGATTTTGGCCACCAACACCTCGCGCCTGGACGTGAACGAAATCGCCTCGGCCACGCAGCGGCCTGAATCGGTGATTGGCCTGCACTACTTTTCGCCCGCCAATGTGATGCGCCTGCTCGAAGTGGTGCGCGGCGACAAAACGTCCAAACCGGTGATTGCAACCGCCATGCAAATTGCGCGCAAAACCGGCAAGATTGCTGCGTTGGTCGGCGTGTGCCCTGGTTTCGTGGGCAACCGCATGCTGGCGCAACGCCAGCGCGAGGCGCAACAACTGGTGCTGGAAGGGGCCATGCCCTGGGATGTAGACCGGGTGTTGTACGACTTCGGTTTCCCCATGGGGCCCTTCGCCATGTCTGATCTGGCCGGGCTGGATTTGGGCTGGACGCGCGAAGCATCCACCGGGCAAACCATGCGCGAGATTTTGTGTGAGCGTGATCGGCGTGGCCAAAAAACCAGCGCGGGGTATTACGATTACGACAAAGAGCGCAATGCAACGCCTTCAAAAGTTGTTGAGCAATGGATACTGGAACTGGCGGCCAAAAAAGGCATTACCCGCCGCGTCGTGACGGACGACGAGATCCGCGAGCGTTGCATTTACCCGATGATCAACGAGGGCGCCAAAATATTGGAAGAAGGCAAAGCCATTCGCGCCTCAGATATCGACATCGTGTGGATCAACGGCTACGGCTGGCCGATCTACCGGGGTGGCCCGATGTTTTATGGTGACACCGTGGGCTTGCCCGTGGTATTGGCCAAAATGCGTGAGTTCGAGGCCCGTTTGGGGGCCGATTTCAAACCCGCGAAACTGCTCGAAACCATGGTCAGCGAAGGCAAGCGGTTTCAGGATTTGAAATGAATTGATGGTTCGATCAACCAACGTAAACCCAACCTAACCCAACCTAACCCAACCCAAGTAAAGTAAAGGGCAATTTTAGAAATTCAATTGTGGGGATGCAGTGCGAGGCG
>JANOVW010000020.1:0-2346 GCA_031417575.1 Rhodoferax sp.
ATGCTGCACCCCAATATTTTTCAGGGCTTGGGCAACACGGCCAACGGCTGCGGGGGCCACATCGCCCTCATACGGGCAACCGACCGCACAGGAAATCGCGCCACGCACATAGATTCCGTTGGCTTTCGCAATCTCGGCTACTGGCCGAAAACGCTCAATACTTTCGTCAATTGAACAATTGATGTTGCGGTGACTGAAGGCCTCACTCGCTGCAGCAAACACCACAATCTCGTCAGGCCAGTGGGCACGGGGCGCAGCGAGTACGGCCTCCATGCCCTTCATATTGGGTGTCAGCACTGAATACCGCACGCCCGGCTGACGCTTGATACCTGCCATGACCTCAGCGTTGTCGCCCATTTGCGGCACCCATTTGGGGCTGACATAACTGGTGACCTCAATCTCTTTGAGCCCGGCCTCTTGCAAACGGTGTACCAGTTCGATTTTGACGGCGGCGCTTACCGGCAACTTCTCATTTTGAAGACCGTCACGCGGGCCAACCTCGACTAATTTAACGTGTGTAGGCAAACTCATGCTTGTATCCTGTTGAATGGCTTTTCAATACCCTTGTGCCGGATCGACGACCCCTGCAACTTTTTCGCCGCGCTCAAGCGATTGTATTTTCGAGACTATTTGCGCAATACTTTCGATGCGCAATGTCCGCGCGGAGGTGTGCGGCGTGACGACTATTTTCGGATGTTTCCAGAACGGATGCGCCGATGGCAAGGGCTCGGTGCGGAACACATCGAGCGTTGCACCCGCCAACCGCCCCTGCGCCAGCATGTCCAGCAAATCCTGCTCCACCAAATGGCCGCCGCGCGCAACATTGATGACATAACCTTGGGGCTTCATTTTCGCCATATTGCCCGCATTCAGGATACCGCGCGTCTGTGCCGTCAACGGCAAAAGGCACACCAAAACCCGGGTTTGGGCCAAGAACGCGTCAAACCCGTCTTGGCCACTAAAACAACGCACGCCGTCTACCTGGCGAGCGGAGCGGCTCCATCCCAAAACAGGGAAATCAAATTGAACGAGTGACCGAGCCGCCCGCGCACCCAAAACGCCCAACCCCATGATCCCGACGGGAAAATCAGAACGGTCAAGCGGCTTGCGGTACGACCATTTGCCAGCTGCCACATCCGCTTCATAGTCGGCAAATTGACGGAAATGGCGAATCACCGCGTGGCAAACGTATTCAGCCATTTGCACCGACATGCCCGCATCATCGAGCCGCACGACTTTGACATGCGGGGGAATACGGAGCGCCATCAGGGCATCAACACCAGCACCTATATTGAAGAGGGTCTTGAGTTGCGTCTGTTCGTCAATGAACTGTTGTGGCGGTGCCCACACCACGGCGTAATCGGCCAACTGCGCACCCGGTACCCAAGGCATGACGGACGCCTCGGGCAGCGCCGCCCGCAAACCGTCCAGCCACGGCTCGGCGCGCGTGTCTGTACAACAAAAACTGATGTGCATCGTCAAGGTGAATCAGGCCAGTTTCAGCAACTCGGCACCTTCGGCGACCTGTTCACCGGGCGCAAACAACAACTCAGTGACCACCCCCGCCTTGGGCGATGAAATGGTGTGCTCCATCTTCATCGCATCCATCACCGCCAATGCCTGGCCTGGGATGACCTTGTCGCCTACCTTGACGGCAAAAGACACTACTTTTCCCGGCATGGGTGCCGTGAGTCGCCCCCCTTCAGTCGCGGCATCACCGCGATGTGCCAGCGCATCAACTGCGACCAATTGTGTTGCACCCAGTGCACAAAACACATGAACCATCTCGCTTTTCTTGTACACAAAGAGGCGCTGGCGCTGGCCGTTGAACCTTACCCACAGTGCGTTCTCGTCCGACTCAAATTGCAAGACATCATCCGCTGATACAACACCCGCAGCACCATCTTTGCCCTGGATCTGGATGGCGAGATGCAGCGCCCCATCATGCCGGTAGGTCAACAGGGCAAGGATGCCCTGCCCGTGAAACTCAAAGTCGAATGATCGGGCTGTTAAACCGAAGGGTTTCCAGCCATCCCGCGCGGCCCAAGGGTCAATCCACTGCCCTGCTGACGTATTCAAAGACAGTGTCTGCTCATGCTGCAATTGGTCGGCAATTGCCGCCGCTGCGGCCAGGTGAACGCCCACTTTTTCCTGATCAAACAACACCGCCGCTTCACGCGGAATCAGTGCCGTGTCGAGGTTGGCCTTGGCAAACGAATCGCTCCCCAAAACGTGCCGCAAAAACTGCACGTTGGTGTTCAGGCCCACAATATGAACTTGGGCCAGCGCGGCATCCAGGCGCGCCAGCGCTTCGGCACGGGTCGCGCCGTGCACAATGAGTTTGGC
>JANOVW010000021.1:0-2130 GCA_031417575.1 Rhodoferax sp.
CCGGTAACTGGCCGCACAACGTGTCAGCAAATCGGGGGCCTGGGCCAGGTGTGCGGCAAGATCTTCAACACCTTGGGCGCGCCATTCGTCAAACAACAACTTCAGGGCACTGTAGTCTTCCAGCCAAAGTGAAATGGGGGCCGATTCGAACAGAAGTTCGAAGTCCGCTGCAGGTAATGGAAGTACCATGAAAATTCTCCTTCTTGCATTTTCGGCGATTTATCTCGCTCAAAGGGTGGTACTTGGCGACTTGTTTTTGTTTTCTATTTATTATTTTATTTATATATTTTAAATTTTTATAATCATATTTATAACAAAATTACTATTATTTTTATAACGTATAGTTCATTATTTTATGTCGTAAATATCCATTTTTTAAAAACTTTTTAGGACTTATTTAATTTTGTGTATTGAATGCATGGTGGACCAGCTTGGCAAACAGGTCATTAAAAATGGCATCGCGTTGCACACCATAGGCTTCGCGCATCAAGGGGCGCTGCGGATCTGCTTGCCAATAGAGCTGGTCATCCAGCCGGGGGGTAGCCACCAGTTCGCTGGGCACCCAGGCCGGTTGCAACATCCAGGCGATGTTGATCAGGTCCCAAATCACCCAGCTGTGGGGGCCCTCGCCGTTTGACCCCAGCATGGGCCACAGCGGGTTGTGGGTAAACAACCCATGCAAATAGTCGCCCATGGCACCTTGGCCCCGCACGTAACGCTCCGCTTCCGCCAATGACAAACGCAGTTGCGCACCCACGTGGTACCCCGGCAGGTAAACCAGCGGCACGCCGCAGGCGTACAGGGCCTGGCTGGCGTAAACATCCTGCTCCAGATTGAATGAGCGGTTGGCATGGGGCGCGTGTGAGGGGAAGGCGCTGGTCCAAACCACTACCAGTTTGTCGGCAATATCCGGTGCCAACATCAGCGCGCTGACCACATTGGTCACGCAGCCCAGGGCCAACACGTACAAAGGCTGATCGGCTGGGCAGGCCCGTGCAGTTGCCACCAGGTGGTGTGCCGCGTCGCTGTGCAGCGGCGTTTGGGGCGCTGGCAAGTAGCCTGCGCTGCCCCGCCAAACCTGACCCTGGCTTGGCAGGCCCAGCTTGTCATACACGGTGATGATTTCGTCATAACTGCGCTGCATGCCGGTGGCGGGCGGATTGAACGGCCCGGCATCGCCCGGTGCGTTGGGGTACATCGCACGGCGGTGCGCAAACGAAAACGGCGCAGCATAAATACCCTTGATATCCAACTGTTGCGGCGACAACAAAGCCCAAGCCAGGGCGAACTGGTCGTCAATTTCATTTGCAGCATCGGTGTCAATGACCACTTGGCAACAACCTTGCGGCAATGCCAGGCGAGCGCGGTACCAGTCTGGCGTGCGGAGTTGCACGGGGGGCTTGACAGTGTTCAGGATGGGTGGGTTTGATGGCGTCATCAGGCAGGCAGGGTGGATTGTTCGAAACTCGAAAGTCTTTTCAGACGTAGCCAATCGGCTGGCTCGTCAACATCCCACAAAGCAGGTAACTCCAGCCAGCTTGCCTTGGCCTGGCGCAGCCGCTCGCGGGTTTGCGGCATGACTTCGGGACTGCTCCAGCGGATGTTGTCAAACGCTTCGGGTACCAACCGCCGCATGCCGATCAGTACGTAGCCATTGTCTTCAGCCGGAATCAGCACCACATCATGGACCAGCAAGGCGCGGGCGGCTTGTTGTAAATGCCCTGGTGCGAGCATCGGGCAATCGGTGCCGACCAGCAGCAGGGGCATGCCGTGGCCTTGCTCAAAATGATGCTGAAACACGCGTTGCATGCGCTGGCCGATGTCGCCCTCAGCCTGTTTGCTGCACGTCACGCCCTGGGCTCGCACCAGTGCCTTGAAGAAGCGGTGCCCTGGATCGGGCGCACACCACAGCACAAGAGAATGCAGGCCCGCTTGCTGGCCCACGTGCAAGGTGTTCAGCGTGAAGCGACGTTGGGTACGGGCCGCACCCCCATAACCCAACAACGGGGCCAACCGGGTTTTGGCCAGCCCCGCTTTTGGTGCCTTGGCCAGTACAGCCAGGGCAGCGGGGGCAGGCGCTGGTGCTGGGCGGTAACCATATTGCGCTGCCAACTCCTGCGGGCAAGCCCC
>JANOVW010000022.1:0-1887 GCA_031417575.1 Rhodoferax sp.
TCTTTAAAACTCTGCAGCCTCTTTAAAATTTTCTTCACGCCCCCCAGACCCCTGGGCTTTGGCCCTTTTTGGGGGGGTGTGTCACCGCCCGGTGGCACTAATCCGCACAATGCGCCCCAGCGACCTGGGGCCTGTCTGGCTTGAAGAAATTTTTCAGGAGACTGCAGAGTCTGAACGAACAGATCCCCTCCTTGCAACCCTGCCGCATCAGTCTGCAAGCACGGGCACTCCTCGAAATTCAAATCTGGGGATGCAGTGCTAGGCGCAAACCGCAGACATACTTCAGTATGGCGAGGATTTGCAACAACGCAATGCGCCCCAAATTTGGATTTATAGAAGTGCCCGCATGAAACCTTTTCTCCGAAACCGCCTGGCCCGTTACAAGGACCGACAGGGTGAGCTTGAATTTTTGCTCAGCCGTGAAGACATCATGCGCGACATGAAACAGTTTTTGCTGCTCTCGCGGGAGCACACCGAAGTAACCGCCGTTGCCGGCCGCTGGGTGCGTTACCAGCAGTGTGAGGCCGACCTGGCAGCCGCCCAGGAGATGCTGGTCACCACCGCCGATGACCCCGACATGAACGAGATGGCGCAGGAAGAGATCAGCAGCGCGACGGCCGAAACCGCGCAGCTGGAGGCCGAATTGCAGCGCATGCTGCTGCCCAAAGACCCGGACGATGTGCGCCCGGCGTTTGTGGAGATCCGCGCGGGCACGGGCGGTGATGAATCGGCCTTGTTCGCTGCCGATCTCACCCGCATGTACACCCGCTTTTGCGAACGCGCAGGCCTGCGGGTCGAAGTGATGAGTGAATCGGCCAGTGAGCTGGGTGGCTACAAAGAGATTGTGCTGAAGGTGTCGGGTGAAACGGCGGTGGGCAGTGCGGCGGGCACGCTGACAGGCGCATATGGCACACTGAAATTTGAATCCGGCGGGCACCGCGTACAGCGCGTGCCGGTGACCGAAACGCAGGGCCGCATTCACACCAGCGCCTGCACCGTGGCGGTGATGGCCGAGCCCGATGAAGCAGTATTGATTGCCATCAACCCGGCCGATTTGCGGATTGACACCTACCGGGCCAGCGGCGCAGGGGGGCAACACATCAACAAAACCGATTCTGCCGTGCGCATCACCCACCTGCCCACCGGCATCGTGGCCGAATGCCAGGACGGGCGCAGCCAGCACAGCAACAAGGCGCAGGCGCTTAAGGTGCTGACGGCACGCATCCATGAAAAGGACCGCTCGGAACGCGCGGCCAAAAACGCCGCCGAGCGCAAAAGCCTGGTCGGCAGCGGCGACCGCAGCGACCGCATTCGCACCTACAACTTCCCGCAGGGGCGGCTCACCGATCACCGCATCAACCTCACGCTGTACAAGCTGCTGATGGTGATGGAAGGCGAACTCGACGACGTGGTGAGCGCGTTGCAGGCGTATGAAGCGGCGGAGCAACTGGCGGCGCTGGAAGTGGCTGCTTGATTCACGAAATTATTTCTTAAATTTTCAGTTTTTACAAATTATTTAAATAATTTTAGTCATTTTTACTATTATAAACATAACTTACTATTCAATATATAAATTAAGAATAGTCTTAAATTGTCTACTTATTTTTTAAAATTAAATATATACACACTTTGACACTCCGCGAAGCCCTTTTAACCGCCCAGGCCCTGCCGCTGGATCGCCTGGATGCGCAGCTTTTGCTGCTGCACGTGTTGGCCCGCAGCGCACCGCGTGCCACACCAGGCGAAACGCAGGGCCGTGCCTGGCTGATGGCGCATGACGACGAGGCGTTGCCGCCTGAGGCGCAACAACAATTTGAAGCACTCACCGTCCGCCGCGCCGCGGGTGAGCCGCTGGCCTACCTCACCGGTTTCAAATCGTTTTACGGT
>JANOVW010000023.1:0-2154 GCA_031417575.1 Rhodoferax sp.
CCAACGCAGGCGGCATTCCCCCCTCAAATGAGGGATATGCGGCTGGCGACTTGCTTTTTACGATACACGATCCACTTTCAGGAGTCCGCCATGATGCCGTTGATGGTCCGCCATGCCAAACCCGCAACCGTTTCTTACCCCCCCGCCCAGGCGCGATCCGGGCGGGCCTTTTTGGGCTTGCAGATCACGCTGACGCTGCTTGCTGCGTTGGCGCTGCAAAGCGCTTGGAGCCAAACGGCAGAAACACCGCCGGCACCGGCTGCGCCAGGCGCTGCGATTGCGCCCACAGCGACACCTGCTGCCGCGCCCGCCGGGTCAACCGAATTGCTCGATACCTCGGCAAACCTGGCCGGCAGCCTGCCGATGAAGGGCAAACGTTTTTACGTATCGGAATACCGCTTGCTGGTGGAAGTGGGTGGGCAGGTTACCGCGAATACCCGCGCCGCCTATTTTGGCGGCACCAACCATGGCGCAACGCGAATGAGCGTGAAATACGATGCCTCCAGCATGGATTTCGCCGCTTTGCAGCACTTGGCCGACCGCGCCTACGCCGACTTTCTGGCGCGGCTGGAGGCTGCCGGGGCCAAGCCCGAGGCACCCGAGGCGATCACCAAAGAGTTTGGCGTCGTGTATGAAGCCAATGTGCCCGGCAGCACGGCCGCCGTGCCGGTGTACGACGAAATGGATCTGGGCTATGGCAAACGCAAATACCTGGTGCTGGCCCCCACCGGCATGATGCTCAATTCGCGCGGTTTTGCGGGGTTGGGTGCTGGCAACCTCAGCAGCCGGATGAGTTACATCAAATCGAACGTGGAGGCCATTTCAGTGGCGCTGGCGGTGCATATTGCTGCACAGGAGTCCTCGGGCGGCGGTTCATCGCTGTTCAAGCGTGGCTCCAGTGCCAGCGCTTCGGCCGCTATGGAAATTGCCGCAGCTGGCCGGGCTGTTGCAGCACAAGGCCATGCGCACTCGCAATCGTTTCAAATCAAGGCACCGCTGGCTGTGCCAGGCGACTTTGCCACGCTGAAAGAAGTGGGTGGTTATGACACCCAAAAAGACGCGGCAGTCGGTGCCGTGCAGGCGCTGGGCCGCTTATTCGGCCAAGCTGCCAACAACAGCAAACGGGTGGACATGGCAGTGGAAGTGAACATGCCCGCCATGACACAAATGGCTTTTCGGGGGTTGGCTTCGATGCATCTGTCAATGGCCAATGGCATCAAACAATAGGTTTAGGCTTTGATCAAGAGCGGCCATTCAGAATGACCATACAAGGCCCAAAGGGACATGAAAAATATTCAAAATTAATTATTTTAGTCAAATAAATGTCAAAATTATGACAATAATTACTATTATTTAGATATCTTATTGTGCTAATTTTTAAAAGAACAATTTGCCTTATTTATAAAGCAAATTATAAAAAATTAGATATTTAGAAAACTCAAGCACCCAGCGTGCGCGCTGCAGGCATCAAAACACGCACCTGATCCGGGCCCAAACGGGTGCCTTGCGGGGCCAGGGCGCTGTATAACGTGGCTTGCTCGGTGCTCAAGTGCCCGAGCCATTTGGCCAAATCTGACAAGCGCAGGCCCTGCCGCGCGAGGTGTGCCACGGCGGTGTGCCACACGGCTTCGGGGGTTACTTCGGCGGGTTGGTCCAGGCTGGCATCGTGCGCAGCGTAAAGCAAACCGGTGGTCAATTCGGCCAGCGTGGGTGCTTTGAAAGCGGCTTCCAAATGCACATCCGCTTGACTCGATACACCCAAGTCACCCACCAGCGCCTGCGCCGGGGCCACGGGGTGCTGCGCCAACCAGGCCAGCAGGGCTTCATCCACCGGCACCGCGCGCGCTTGGTCACCCGTTACGTTCAGCGTCCATCGGTCGGTGTCCACGTCGCTGCCGCGCAGGGCCAGCGCTTCGGCCGGGCGCAATCCCCGCAGCAACAGGTGTACAAAACGCTTCACCGGCTCACTGGCGTTGGCCAAAATGACTTGTAGTTCTTCATCCAGCAATTCGCGCGGCGCATTCAGGGGCGGGCCTGCCAGGAACGCTGTTGCAGGGCCAGGGCCTGATTCAGAAACCGGTCGTGCAGCCAATCGCGGCACGGCCGCGCCCGCATGCGCCAGCCCCGGCGCACCACTGCCATACATCGGCGCAG
>JANOVW010000024.1:0-1652 GCA_031417575.1 Rhodoferax sp.
CCACGCCTCGTTGCCGCACACCGGCGTTGACCCGGTGGCCGCCACGATTCAACTGGCGCAGCAACTGCAAACGCTGGTGGCCAAACACATCGATTCGCGTGAGCGCGCCTTGCTGGGCGTGACGCAGTTGCAGGGTTCAGACGCGCCCAATGTCATCCCGGACCGCGCCTGGGTGGGCGGTGTGATCCGCACGTTTTCATTTGAAGCCATCGACAAGCTCGAAGCCGCTTTGCGCCTGGCCGCAGAACACACTGCGCTGGCGCACGGCTGCACCGCCGAAGTCTTTTTTCGCCGCGCCTCGCCACCGGTGGTGAACCACGAAGCCGAAGCGCGTTTTGCCGCCGACGTGATGCGCGAAGTGGTGGGGGCCCCGATGGTGAACGAACAATTGCCCGCCGTGCTGGCGGCCGAAGATTTCGCCCACATGCTGCGCGTCAAGCCCGGTTGTTACGCTTTTATCGGCAATGGCGACGGCGCGCACCGCCTGCCCGACCACGGCGCAGGGCCCTGCATCGTGCACAACACCTCGTTCGATTTCAACGACGCGATCATCCCGGTCGGGGCGAGTTATTTTGTGAAGCTGGTTGAACGCTGGCTGCCTTAACCACGGGCTTGACACTGCCCCGTTTCAGGGCATCCACTAAAATCCGCCTGTGTTCCGTTTTTGATGCCTCCAACCACCGCCCGCCATGATTCAACTGCCTGCTGACGCATTACCTGTACTCGACGCGGCTCAAATCAAAGACTTGCGCGACCTGGACGACGGCGCAGGCGACGTGCTGGCCAGCATCGTGGAGGTGTTTGTCACGCAGGCCGTCGCCCAAATTGCAGAACTCAAGGCGCTGGTTGCAGCGCCCGATCTGGGTAAGGTAAAAGACCTGGCCCACGGCCTCAAGGGTGCATCAGGCAATTTGGGCGCCAGCCGCTTGGCTATGGTGTGTTCCGGGCTGGAAGCCGCAGCCAAAGCAGAAGATGGCGCTGACCTGGCGGCCTACGTGGCGGCCATTGACGCTGAATTCAGCGCCGCACGCACGGCCCTCGCAGGTTAGGCGCCTGGGCAGCAAGCCCGTTCAGGCCGCGAAATTTTCGGTATCGACCTCGCTGGTAGCCTGCGCGTTGTAGCGCTGGCCCACCACGGTTTGCGGGTTGATCAGCGCCTCGGCACGCTGCATGGTTTCAGCACTGAGCTTCAGGCTGGCGGCGGCCATGTTTTCTTGCAAATGGGCCACACTTCGGGTACCCGGAATCGGAATGATGTGCGGTGCTTTGTGCAGCAGCCAGGCCAATGAGAGCTGCGCCGGTGTACAGCCGGCCTCATCCGCCAGCGCTTTAAAGCCCGTCAGCAGTTTCAGGTTGGCCGCATAGTTTTCACCCATGAAACGCGGCATGGTTTTGCGGATGTCGCTGGCGGCAATATCGGCTTCAACCGGCGGTGCATCGGTGAGGAACCCCCGGGCCACGGGGCTAAAGGCGACGAAGGCAGCGCCAATTTCGCGGCACAGCGCCAAGACCGCAATTTCGGGATTGCGCGTCCACAACGAATACTCGGTTTGCACGGCGGCAATCGGGTGCACAGCATGGGCTTTGCGGATCGTGGCGGCAGACACTTCAGACAGGCCAATCGCCCGCACATGGCCCTTGGCCACCATGTC
>JANOVW010000025.1:0-1802 GCA_031417575.1 Rhodoferax sp.
GGTTTTGGCCGGGGCGAATTGTTCCCCTACTCGGATGTCGATGTTTTGCTCTTGTTGCCCGATGGCAAAGACGTCGATGGCAACCCGCCCCTCAAAGCCGCCATCGAAGCCTTCATCGGTAGTTGCTGGGATGCCGGGCTAGAGATTGGCTCCAGCGTGCGAACTCTGGCGGAGTGCCTGGCGGAATCAGCCAAAGACGTAACGGTACAAACCTCGCTGCTTGAAGCCCGCCACGTCGCGGGCAGCACGGCGCTGTTCGGGCAGTTTCAGCAGCAATTTGCCCAGTGTATGGATGCCAAGGCCTTTTTCATCGCCAAAACACTGGAGATGGGGCAGCGCCACAACAAGTTTGAAAACACCCCCTATGCGCTGGAACCCAATTGCAAGGAATCACCCGGCGGTCTGCGCGACCTGCAGGTTATTTTGTGGGTGGCCCGGGCGGCGGGTTTGGGCCACAGCTGGGATGACCTGGCCAGAAACGGCTTGGCGACCGCCTTTGAAGTGCGGCAAATCAAACGCAATGAATCGTTGTTATGGCTGATTCGGGCACGTTTGCACCTGCTGGCCAAGCGGCGCGAAGACCGGCTGGTGTTTGATTTGCAAACCGCCGTGGCAACCTCCTACGGCTACCGTTCTGAATCGCCTGATGGCAAGCGTTTGCCGGTTCGTGCCAGCGAGGCCCTGATGCGCCGTTATTACTGGGCCGCCAAGGCGGTAACCCAGCTCAACCAAATCTTGCTGATGAACATTGAGGAACGCCTCAATCCGCAAACCTATGCGCCGCGCCGCATCAACGAGCGCTTTTTCGAAAAAGCCGGCATGATCGAAGTGGCCAGCGACGATTTGTACCAGACCAACCCACACGCCATTCTCGAAACCTTCCTGGTCTACCAAACTACCCTGGGCGTCAGGGGCTTGTCGGCCCGAACCCTGCGCGCCTTGTACAACGCGCGCGCCGTGATGGACGGCAAGTTTCGCAATGACCCCGTCAACCGCGAAACCTTCGGCAAAATTTTGCGCGAACACGACGGCATCACCCACGCCATGCGGCTGATGAACCAGACCTCGGTGCTGGGGCGCTATTTGTGGGTGTTCCGCCGCATCGTGGGCCAGATGCAGCACGACCTGTTTCATGTGTATACGGTTGACCAGCACATCCTGATGGTGCTGCGCAATGTGCGGCGTTTTTTCCTGCCCGAACACGCGCACGAATACCCGTTTTGCTCGCAACTGGCGGCGGGTTGGGACAAGCCCTTTGTGCTGTACACCGCCGCCCTCTTCCATGACATCGCCAAAGGCCGCGGCGGCGATCACTCGGTGCTGGGCACGGCTGACGCGCGGCGCTTTTGCCGCCAACACGGGTTTGACGGCGAAGACACACAGTTGGTCGAATTTTTGGTGCGCGAACACCTGAGCATGAGCCACATCGCCCAAAAATCGGATTTGAGCGACCCGGACGTCATCCTGGCTTTTGCCAAACGCGTCGGCAGCGAGCGTTACCTCACCGCGCTTTACTTGCTGACCGTGGCCGACATCCGCGGCACCAGCCCCAAAGTGTGGAACGCCTGGAAGGGCAAACTGCTGGAAGATTTGTACCGCTACACCCTGCGCGCCATGGGTGGGCGCGCGCCCGATGCCGCCGCCGAAGTCGAAGCCCGCAAACGCGAAGCGCTGACCCTGATTGCCCTGGCCGCCCTGCCCTTTGATGCCCACAAAAAGTTGTGGGACACGCTCGATGTGGGCTACTTCATGCGCCATGAAGCGCCCGACATCGCCTGGCACACCCGCCAGGTTTCGCGCCA
>JANOVW010000026.1:0-12911 GCA_031417575.1 Rhodoferax sp.
GCACCGAGTCACCGGTGAAGTTAAAGGTGCCTTGCGCAAACAGAGGCGTATTGGTTGGGAAGTTGGTAAATGAGTTAGAGAAAGTCATGTCCGAACCATTCACCATTGTATTTGTGTTCAAGGCAGTTTGTGCCAAACCACCAGTCACATCCAACTGACCAATGCCGCTCAATCCTGTAGGGAAGATGTTAATAGCCGTCAAAGTCTGCAAGCCACCAGGCCCGCCGAATGCGTGACCAGCAAGGCTGAGCCACAATGTACCATCGGTGTAGTCACCAACGTTTGTTGAGGTGCCACCGGCAGAATTATTACCGGCCTGCACGTAAAAGTTAACCACGCCGCCGCCATAAGGCGTCACCACACCAAGTGGGGCCAATGGGAAAAACGATTTGAATTCAATCGTCAACTCGCACCCGGCACAGAAAGCATTCAGCCCATTGATCGTGGTTACTGTTGCGTAACCCGTAGCCTCGCCAGTCATGCCATTAATGAATTGGGTAGCACGAGCACTGGTTCCGGTGAAATCAGCACCAGCTGCTGGATCCCACATTACACCGCCAACGTTGTACAAAGCGGCAAACGCCGGGGTTGCCATGGCAGCGGCGGTAGCCAGTGCCAGAAGCGATTTTTTAACTAATTTCATGATAGAACTCCTACTCGGTTTGAAGTTAGTGGGCCCGAATGAACCCGCCTGTAGATGTATAAGCACGGAGCATGCCAGGTTTGGGTTTAATTTCGTAAGTGCTTGAATTTAAACAATTTAATAACAAAAAATTGAATTTCAGCATGCCAACTTTTGAAACCGTTTTGTCGACTGTAAGGCTTTCCGACAGCGTTTGTGATCAATGGCGAGGTGTTGTCCTACAAATTACCTTAGCGGCGCCGCCCTGGTTCCATCATGTCAAACGGATTCAAGTCCTCGCGCAGCTGCTCGTGAATATTTTCGTGGCACCGAATGCGCATGTCGGCGGGACTGAAAGGCCCACCTCCGCCCTAAACTGAGGTGACAAAAATGTCAGTTGGTGTTGAGTTGGTGCTGAAACGCTATCGTTGATAGAATAGCATTTTGCATCAAATGGGTGGCGATTCATGAAAGCTCTCAGCATCCGAAATTTGCCAGATGACATTTACCTGGCGTTCAGCCAAATGTGTGCTCAAAACCAACGCAGCATGCAGGAGCAAGCGCGGCTCATGATTGAACGTGAGGTGCGTTTGGCGGCAAGCCCTGGCCTTTCAGTGGCCAAACAATGGCGTGAACGGCTGGCCAATCGGGTGCTGGGCGATACCGTCCAAGATGTGCAGTTGGGACGTGATCGTCCATGACATTGCCCACAACGGATATCGCAGGGGGTTCTTTGTCATCATGGGTTATCGATACCTCAGCGCTTATTCGCCTGTTTGTCCCAGACGGGCCGGTTCATCTTCTTGCAGAGCAGGCCTTTAACCAAGCTGGCTCTGGTGCCGGGGTGATGATGGCGCCACAATTGCTGCTGGTCGAAGCGGCCAATGTGTTGATCCGCAAAATGAAACGTGGGGAGCTAGGCGGCAGCGAAGTCAAAGACATGATGCAAGCCATTTTGAGCTTGCCGATCCGTTATTTTGACCATGAAAGTCTGGTTCACGCGGCCTGTGAAGCCGCACAAACGCACAATTTGAGCGCCTATGACGCTTTTTATCTTGCTTTGGCGCAAAACAAAGGCGGGCGATTGTTGACCTGCGACGATCAATTGAACAAAGTTGCGCTATCCCTCGGCTTAACGTAAGCCACTGCCAAGGTTAGCGGTACCGCCCAGGTGCCATGATGTCAAACGGATCCAGGTCTTTGCGCAACCGGTCATGAAACGTTTTTGAGTCACTTTGAAGCGCCAGCAGTTTGGGCATGGTGTCTACGCCTACCCGGTAAGGGAACCAGCCCTTGGCGCGGCCCGCCTCCAGCAGTTCGTCGTAACAGGCGTGGGCGGCGGCCACGCTGGCCGGGTTGTCGCGCGCAAAAACCAGGGGGACCGTGCTGTCAAACAGCTTGTCGCTCAGCGTTGTGAATGTAATCAACGGTTCCAGCCCGTGTTTGGGTACGATTTCATGGATCATGTCAGAAAAAGCCCGCAGGTCTGCGGGGCGCATCGGCACGAGCGGGGCGTACCACATCAAGCCACAGCCATCTTTGCCTGGGTTGCGGGGCTGGTCGGTGGCGGGTTTGGGGTTGCGCCAGTAAACCAGGGGCAACGCGGTTTCGTTGGGGATGCCATCGGTCAGCTCCAGGCCCTTGGCCAAAGTGCCGGTTAGCCCTTGCAAACCTTTGCCGAGTTTGCCGGGAATCAGGTAAGAGATTTTGTTCAGTTGCCTGGCGCGGGTGGGGGTGAGGAACAACATACGGGTTGCAATGTCACCCAACGCAGCCTTCATTTCGGCTTGGGCCGCCGCCACCATGCGTTTGGTGCCGTACAAGGTACCAAAGCCGGTCCAGGGGTAAACGTTATATTGTTTGCCAAGTTCGCCAATGACTTCGGGGGTCATCACGCCTCTGGCATCTACTTTGTCGGTTGGATAGGGTGCGGACATGCTTAAAAACCGGTGCTGGTTCATCAGGTTTACCGCACCAATCGTGCCTTGCAACTTGCCCATGAGGCCGCGCAAGCGCAAAACGGCGGTTTCCAGCAAGGCATCGTCTTTCAGGCTGAACAGGCAGGCTTTGACGACTTCGGGCCTGCGGGCCAGCATGATGCTCATGCGGGTCACGATACCCAAGCCATTTTGGGTGAACAAACCGGTGGAATAAGGCCCAATGCCGTATTTGAAGAGGCGGGCGAGTTCTTCGCCACCGGCCTCGCGCAGGGCGGTTTTAAACACACTGCCGTCGGGCAGTACGGCTTCGATATCCGTTACGGCCCCAAAGTGATCGACATACGGGGTGACCCCATAACCCCGTTCCAGCGCGTTGGACATCAAACTGCACGTGGGGCCAGCGCCTGTCACGGGCACCAAAAACGGGTGGTCGCCTTTGTTTAAAAAGTCAGCCAACATGCCTTGGGTAACACCGGGTTCCAAAGTGACAACACCCAGTTCCGCGTCAAAGTGCAGGATTTTTTTAAGCCGCCCCAAATCGATCAATACGCTGCCGTCTCGCGCCGGTAAAGCTGTTCCGTAACCCCAGTTCTGGCCTGTACTGATCGGGTAAACCGGTATGCGGTGATTGGAGGCAATGCGCATGACCTGCTCGAGGCTGGCGCTTTTGATAATTTGGAGGGCCGCCGGAATCTGGCGAACCGCGCCAGTGGTGTCACTTCCGTATTGGGTTTGAACCGCCTGGCCTTCAAGCACATGAGCCTCTCCCAAAAGTGCTTTCCATTCGGTGAGGGCGGCATTCAAGTCCATGGCTAACTCCTGGGTTGGCGCCTTGTAAAGGCGGTCAATGAAAGCAGGATATTACATGCCAAAATTCAGTCATGAAAATTCTTGTCACCGGCGCTGCCGGATTCATTGGTATGGCGACGGCGCAACATTTGCTTGCCCGAGGCGACGAGGTGGTGGGTCTGGACAATCTGAACGACTATTACGCCGTATCGCTCAAGGAAGACCGGCTCAAACGCCTACTGCCAAACCCCGGTTTCCGGTTTGTCAAGCTGGATGTAGCTGACAACACCGGCATGGCGGCACTATTTGCCGCCGAAAAGTTTGACCGGGTCGTCCACCTGGCCGCTCAGGCGGGGGTGCGCTACTCTCTGAAAAACCCTCATGCCTATGTTGAGAGCAATTTGCTGGGGTTTACCAACATACTGGAGGGATGCCGCCATCACCAGGTGCAGCATCTGGTGTATGCCTCCAGCTCTAGCGTCTATGGCGGCAACACCAAAATGCCTTTTTCAGAGCATGACAGTGTGGATCACCCGGTAAGCCTGTATGCCGCCTCCAAAAAAGCCAATGAGTTGATGGCGCATACCTACAGCCACTTGTTTGATTTGCCAACGACGGGGCTGCGGTTTTTTACCGTTTACGGGCCTTGGGGTCGGCCCGATATGGCGTTGTTCCTGTTCACCAAAGCCATCCTGGAAGGCCGCGCGATTGATGTGTACAACCACGGCAATATGCAGCGCGACTTCACGTTTGTCGATGATATTGTGCAAGGCGTTGTGCGCGTTCTAGACCGCGTGGCCACCCCAAATGCCGATTACAACGCCCTGACAGCCGACCCGGCAACCAGCAATGCGCCTTATCGGGTGTTCAACATTGGCAACAGCAACCCGGTACCTTTGCTGGATTTCATTGGGTGTATTGAAGGGGCGATCGGCAAAAAAGCCCACAAAAATCTGCTGCCACTGCAAGACGGTGATGTGCCGGCCACCTTCGCCAACACCGAAGCGCTGAAGGCGTGGATTGGTTTTGTGCCTGCCACGCCCATCGAACAAGGTGTCGCACGGTTTGTGGAGTGGTATCGGGGCTATTACGGCGTATGAACGCGCCGACTCGAATGCCTCGCCGACGGCTGACAGTGGGCAACTCGCAACTATTTAGGGCCGCTGGCGCTCAGTAGTCCGCTAGCCGCCGCTTCGCACAGGTCCAGCACGCGATCAAATCCTTGCGCATTTCCATAATACGGGTCGGGCACGCTGTCGATTCCGATCGGGCCCGCAAAATCCAGCAGCAAGCGCAACTTGTGTTGATGCTGTTCTGGGCAGTGCCGTTGCAAAAAACCCAGGTTGTCTGCATCCATGGCGAGCAGCCAGTCAAACGTTTCAAAATCTTTGGGTTGAATACTTCGGGATTTGTGTTTGGGTACTTTGTATCCCCGTCGTTCCAATGCAGCATTACCTCGTGCGTCAGCACGTTCGCCACTGCGTTGGGCATGGGTGCCAGCTGAATCGATTTGCCACTGTGAAGTTTGGCCAGCTTCAGCGACGCGTCTTTGCAGGACTACTTTGGCCATTGGCGAGCGACAAATGTTGGCAGTACAGACCATCAGGATCTTTTTCATGGTGAATCAATTTTAGGAGCGGCAATATTGCACAGGCTGTGGCTTGAAATCATCATGCGAGGCGAAATTACGCAAGTTTTTCAAACAAATGCGTTATATTCCCTGCCAGTGCCAACGGATCGTTGGCCATTTGTTATGGGACCTGTCATGAGAAATTTTTTCATCTCAATTGATTCGCTTGCCCGTTGGGCTTTAGTAGGTTTGGTTGCTGGTCTTTTGGCAGCCTGCAACACAGCGCCTTTGTACCCGGCGGCACCTGTTTCGGCTGCATCGCCAGGGTATAACTATATCGTTGGGCCTGGCGATACGTTGAACATCATCGTTTGGCGTAATCCTGAGTTGTCGATGTCAGTGCCGGTTCGGCCAGACGGTAAGTTGTCGACACCTTTGGTCGATGAAACTGTGGCGCAGGGCAAAACGTCCATTGAAATCGCCCGTGATGTCGAAAAAGCCTTGTCCAAATTTGTCCGTGACCCGGTCGTCACCGTCGTTGTTACCAGTTTCGTTGGGCCGTACAGCGAACAGATTAGGGTTGTAGGAGAAGCCGCCAAGCCACAGTTTTTGCCCTACAAGCAAAAAATGACGCTATTGGACGTGATGATCGCAGTGGGTGGCTTGACCGATTTTGCCGATGGCAATGGTGCTTCCATTTTACGTGCGTCTGAAGGCGACAAGCGTTATTCCGTCCGACTCAAGGATTTGATCAAGCGGGGCGATATTTCTGCCAATGTGGAAATGAAGCCGGGTGATGTTTTGATTATTCCGCAAGGATGGTTCTGAAACGCGTTGGGGCTGGCGTTTGCCGTTCGCCCGCATATTCCTGCGTTGAATAGTCGTCATGGATGAAATTTTCAGTCAGCTTTCAGCCATCAGCCGCGGCTTGTGGAAGTACCGCTGGCCTGGCTTGTTGGTCGCTTGGGTGGTTGGTGCAATCGGTGCTGCGGTCGTGTTGTGGGTGCCTGACAAGTACGAAGCCAGTGCACGTATTTATGTAGACACCCAATCCATCTTGAAGCCCTTGATGTCGGGTTTGGCGGTTCAGCCAAATATTGAACAGCAAGTGGTGATGTTGAGCCGCACCTTGATCAGTCGTCCCAATGTGGAAAAACTGATTCGAATGGCTGATTTGGATTTGGGCTCCAAATCCAAAGATGCACAGGAAGAACTGGTGCAACAAGTCACTAAATCTTTGCAGATACGGAACACGGGGCGCGACAATCTTTATACGTTGAGTTATCGGGATACGGTTCCCGACAAGGCAAAACGGGTCGTGCAATCCATGGTGTCAATCTTTGTGGAGTCAAGCTTGGGCGATTCACGCAAAGATTCCGATTCAGCCAAAAAATTCATCGATGAACAGATCAAGACCTATGTCGCCAAATTGGAAGAGGCTGAAGGGCGTTTGAAGGAGTTCAAGCTTCGCAATCTGGAAACCCAATCGGCAGATGGCAAAGATTTTGCGGGGCGCATAGGCGAAATTGGCAATCAACTGAACCAGGCCAAGCTGGAGCTGAATGAAGCTGAAAACGCCCGCGTGGCTGCCAAGAAGCAGCTGGATGCTGAAAAATCCAGCCTTGCCAGCCTGAATGCGAAAGCGTTGCAGACTGAAACGCCCGTATCGATTCAGACCCCTGAACTCGATAACCGGATCGATGCACAGAAGCGAAACATTGACTCGCTGCTGCAACGGTTTACCGATCAGCATCCTGATGTCATCAATTCGCGCAGGTTGATACGTGATCTGGAGGAGCAAAAACAGAAGGCGATGGCGGAGTTACGCAAGAATGCGATTGCCAACCCAATTCCTTCAATTAACAGCACGCCAGCTATGCAGGAAATTTCCCGTATGTTGGCAACCTCAGAAGTGCTGGTAGCCTCTCTTCGGGCGCGTGTCGGCGAATATGAATCCCGAATGAAACGGGCGAGGGAATTGATGAAAACAGCGCCACAAATTGAAGCTGAATTCACGCAATTGAACCGAGACTACGCGATCAATAAAAAGAATTACGAAGATTTGGTGGCTCGCCGGGAATCAGCATCCTTGTCTGGTGATCTGGAAGGCGCTTCTGGTGTGGTTGATTTTCGGCTGATTGATCCGCCCAGGGTTGCGCCACAGCCGGTCGCACCCAATCGTTTATTGCTCATGCCGATAGCTCTGCTTGCGGCCTTGGCTGCCGGAATTGGTACGGCCTTTCTTGCGAGTCAGTTGCGCGCGGTGTTTTTCGATGCGCGCAGCTTGAGGGACGTTGCCGGGCTCCCGCTTTTGGGTGTCGTAACGTTGGTAGTTGGTGAGCACCAGCGCCAGAGCGAGCGATCTGATTTAAGAAAATTTGTCGCGGCATCTAGTGGCCTGGTTGTTGTTTTCATCGCGGGTATCGCCGTCTTGGCATTTTTATCGAGTCGGGCGGGGTGAAGATTCAATGACCAGTCTAATTGAGCAGGCCACCCTCAGGCTTGAGCAACTGCGCAAGGCCGGCGTGGTTGTGCCTGAGTTGAACAAGGCGCCAAAACCAACGGTTATGCCGACACAACCTGCGGTCGAATCGGCCGTGGCAGTGGTCATGCCCGCTACCATTTCTCGGGCCGTTGAGATTGACCTCGATGCTTTGGCGGTAGCGGGCATTGTTAGCCCCAACGCCCCGCGGTCCCAAATTGCCGATCAATTCAGAGTCATCAAGCGGCCCTTGATTGCCAATGCGCTTGGCAAAGGGGCCTCACCTGTTGCCAATGGCAACCTGATCATGGTGACAAGTGCATTGGCCGGTGAGGGGAAAAGCTTTACCGCCATCAATTTGGCGCTAAGCATAGCCACCGAATTGGATACAACCGTACTGTTAGTCGATGCTGACGTCGCAAGGCCGTCAGTTTTGCGTGTGTTAGGGCTACCACCCAGCCCGGGGCTTCTGGATCTCGTTCAGGACGATAAGCTTGAAATGTCGAGCGTGTTGCTCCGCACAAACATTGACAAGTTAACCCTTTTGCCAAGCGGAACGCCCCATGAGCGCGCAACAGAACTGCTTGCCAGTGATGCGATGATCAAACTTCTGGAAGACATGGCGCGCCGATACGCTGATCGCATCATTATTTTTGATTCGCCACCGCTATTGCTCACAACGGAATCGAGAGTGCTGGCGGCGCATATGGGTCAAATCGTGATGGTGGTTCGCGCAGAAAGCACCTTGCAAGCAGATGTGGTGCATGCTTTGTCCAATATCGAATCGTGCCCCGTCAAAATGCTGATATTGAATCAAGCCCGAGTAGCGGCCAGGGGCACCTACGGGTTGGGCTATGGTTATGGTTATGGTTATGGGTACGGCAACGACAAGGCCGAGTAATTTGTCATGACTCATGGCCTCTTTAATCACTCGCGATTTGAACAAAATACCCCTCGTTGGCCGAATGGGTCAAATTTGAGTATCTGGCAGTTGATCTGTTGCGCGATTCCATTGGCGCTTTCGAATGCAGTGTTCGCCCAAGAGGCCGTTGGCGGCGAGGCTGCAACGTCATCGGCCAGCAAAAAAATGACGTTGGTTCCGCGGGTAACAGTCACAGAAACACTGACCGATAACGTCAGCTTGTCTGCGAATGGGCGCCAAAGTGACATGATCACAGAGATCAGTCCGGGCATACGCGTTACCCAATCCGTGGGTCGCGTGCGTGGTCTGTTAGATTATTCTTTGAACGGACGGGTCTACACCAGTGGAACCTCTGCTACAAGTATTCAACAGACTTTAACGAGCCTGGCAACCGCTGAGCTGATTGAGGGGCGTGCGTTTGTAGAGGTGGCTGCAGGGATCGGGCAGCAAGCCATTTCGGTGAGCAAAGCGCAATCGTCCGCCACTGGCGTACAAAACGCCAATTTGAGTGAAACCTCAAATTTTCGCGTCGCGCCCTATTTGAAAGGTAGCTTGGGCGGCGGTGTTGACTACGATGTCCGCTATTCGTTGACCAATAGCCGCAGCAACGGTGTTGCCTCAGCGGAATCTTCCACCACAGGTCTTTCGTTTGCTATTGCGGGTAAGCCATCGGGGGGCAAGCTGGGGTGGTCAGCTAACGCCAGCTCGAATACGAACTCTTTTGCAGGTGGGCGAACGACTGAATCGGATGTGGTATCCGGGGGACTGACCTATTCGATAGTTCCTCAGTTAGTCGCAAATGCTTCTTTAGGGCAGGAAAACACGAATGTGAGTTCCGTCGGCAAAATCGCCAATTGGACAAACAGTTTGGGAATCAGTTGGAATCCCACGCCATCAACCACGGCGTCTTTGAGTCGCACCAACCGTCCTTTCGGTGATACCCATTCCATCGGTTTTAGTCATCGTACCGCCAAAACGGCCTGGCAGTATTCCGACAACCAAGATGTAACGAACACACCCAGTCAGTCGGGTTTTGGCAGTTTGGGCAATGTCTATGACCTTTTTTATGCGCAGTTTGCATCGATCGAACCCGACCCGATCAAACGGGCCGCCTTGGTGGAGGGCTATTTGCAAACCAACGGGATCAATCCAAAAGCTAACGTGCTGGGTGGTTTTTTGACATCGGCAGTCGCCATTCAGCGGCGGCAAAATTTGTCATTGGCGCTGTTGGGTGTCAGGAGTACCGTGACCTTTTTGGTAAGTCGCTCAGTATCCAGTCGGTTGGATACGGTGTCAACGGCCATTGATGACTTGTCGAATGGTTCGGTAGTCGAGCAAAACGGATTCAGTATTAATTTGGGGCATCGGCTGACGCCAGAGTCTGCGTTGAACTGGATCGTTTCATCGCAGCGTTCTACCTCCACCGGGCTGGCGCAAGACAACGCGTCCTACCAGACCAGCGTTGGGTTTTCGACAAAGCTGGGGCAACGCGCTACCGCGTCGTTCAATGCCCGGCGGGCCGTTTTTGAAAGTTCCACCGTCCCCTATCAAGAAAATGCAGTTTCTGGCACCTTGAGTGTTCAGTTTTAACCCATGTACGAAGCTTTTTATGGGTTAATGGGAAAGCCTTTTCAGCTCAATCCTGACCCGAGTTTTTATTTCGGCAGCAAGCAACATCGCCGTGCCAAGGCCTATCTCGAATATGGCGTTCAGAGAAATGAAGGCTTTATTGTTATTACGGGTGAAGTAGGCGCGGGGAAAACGACGATTGTCAGGGGCTTGCTGGAAAGCCTGGATTCCAATTCCGTCGTGGCCGCCAATTTGGTCAGTACGCAACTGGATGCAGAAGACACGCTCAGAATGGTCGGGGCCGCCTTTGGTGTCAGTGTTCGTGACATGTCAAAGTCAGATCTTTTGATGTCGATCGAAGCCTTCCTGGTCACCCAAATTAGTCAGGGAAAACGTTGTTTACTGGTTGTGGATGAAGCGCAAAATCTGACACCCAGGGCCGTTGAAGAGCTGCGGATGCTGTCAAATTTCCAATTTGGAAAACAGGCGTTATTACAGACTTTTTTGGTGGGGCAACCTGAGTTCAGAGAGATCTTGCAAAGCCCCAATATGCAGCAGCTGCGGCAACGCGTTACCGCCACGTGTCATATCGGGCCGATGGATGTCGAGGAAACCCAAGGCTATATTGAACATCGGCTCAAATGCGTTGGAAGTACAGGAAAGCCCAGTTTTGACTCTGCTTCATTTGCTGCGATTCACAAAGCGAGTGGGGGAATTCCCCGGCGGATCAATTCCATCAGTGACCGACTATTGCTATTGGGTTTTTTGGGAGAAAAGCATCACTTTTCAGCGGACGATGTCGACGAAGTTGTGACTGAAATCAGGGAAGAAGGGGGTGGCACTTCTCTCTACCCGCCAGTTCCCAACGCGCAATCCCAGCATGCGTCGCGGCAGCGTCGAGACCAATCTGCGTTCGATATTGATTTGTCGCGACTTGATTTGGATTCTGATGTCGCCCATCAAATTGACCGCAAAATTGATGACATCAAAGGGGAGCGTGAAAGTGATCGCCTCCAAAGAGTCGAACGAAGCATGCTCAAACTGGAACGTATCAACCTGGAGATACTGAATATGCTTCAAAACTTGGTGGCCGGCCTTGGACCCAGTTCGGCTTCAATCCCCAAGCCCGTTTTGGAGTCAGATACAGATGATTGAAACTCAGTTGGCGCCACAAAACGAAGCTATTGGAACAGGATCAACTGACAAGATTGCTAATGCATTGACGATTGATGTTGAAGATTACTTTCAGGTTTCCGCTTTTGCGCCTTACATCTCACGCGATGGCTGGAATCAACGGGAATGCCGGGTCGAGCGCAATGTTGACCGGATACTGGAGCTTTTGAACGACCAAGGTACATCTGCGACTTTTTTTATTCTGGGCTGGATAGCTGAACGGTATCCAGCGCTTGTCAGGCGTATTGCTGAGCAGGGGCATGAAATTGCCAGCCATGGTTATGGTCATCAGCGCGCCAGTGATTTGAGCCGGGATGAGTTTTTGTCTGATATTTTGATGGCCAAATGCATACTCGAAGATTTGAGTGGTGCGCCGCTTATCGGCTACCGTGCACCTAGTTTTTCCATCGGCGCTGGCAATCTGTGGGCATTTGATTGTTTGGCCGAGGCTGGGTATCGCTACAGTTCCAGTGTCTACCCGATTCAGCATGACCACTACGGTATGCCAGATTCTCCGCGATTTGCTTATCTGGCAAAACCAAGCTTAATTGAATTGCCGGTTACCACGGTCAATATCTTTGGCAAGAACTTGCCGGCTAGTGGTGGTGGCTATTTCAGGCTGTTCCCCTTTCCCCTTTCCCGATGGATGATGAATCGTGTGAACCAACGGGATGCCCAGTCCGGAATTTTCTACTTTCACCCTTGGGAAATCGATGCCAACCAACCGCGGGTTCCGGGCATTGATTCAAAGACCCGCTTCCGTCACTACGTGAATATTTCAAAAATGGAAGAAAAATTGGTTCGCCTGCTGAAAGCCTTCCATTGGGGGCGGGTTGATCATGTCTTTGAGAAAGAAATTTCCCGCGGAGCGAGTTTTGCCTGAGCCATTGCAGGGCATTGTCAAGCGACTTGCCAGGGGTGACGCCGTTCGTTCTGCAGCGTGGGATTCATTTGTCTTTGCGCACCCCGAGGGCACGTTCTTCCATCGAGCCGGATGGCAAGCAGTTATTGCCGAGCAATTTCGCCACGACACTTATTTTTTTTATGTTGAGTCAGCAGGTGAAATAGTTGGCGTGCTGCCGTTGGTACATGTCAATAGTTGGCTTTTTGGAAACTCATTGGCAAGTCTGCCTTTTGCGGTTTATGGCGGCGTGCTCTCTAACTCACCTGAGTCCGCTCGTTTGCTGGAAGAGCAAGCAACACTTTTGGCTCTGCAGTTAAAAGTCGCGCATTTGGAGTTTAGAAATATCGTTCCGAAGCATCCCGATTGGCCAACACAAAGTCTATACGTAACGTTTCGCAAAGCATTGTTTTCGGATGCTGAGGCGAACATGTTGGCCATTCCAAGAAAACAGCGCGCAATGGTTCGAAAAGGAATCAAAAATGGGCTGATTGCGGAGGTCGATACTGGCGTAGAGCGCTTTTTTGCGTTGTACGCAGACAACGTCCATCGCCACGGAACACCCGCCATGCCAAAGCGATATTTCCAGGCCTTGATGCGTGAATTTGGTGACGATTGCGAGATTTTGACCGTGGTGAGCGCTGAAGGGCGGCCATTGAGCAGCGTATTGTCTTTCTATTACCGCAACGAAGTTCTGCCGTATTACGCGGGTGACGACGAATCCGCCCGGAATCTCGCGGCTAATGATTTCAAATATTGGGAGTTAATGCGTCGTTCGTGTGAGCGGGGGTTAACAGTTTTCGATTTTGGTCGGAGCAAAAAAGAGACAGGCTCCTACGCTTTTAAAAAAAATTGGGGATTTGAGCCGACTCAATTGAATTACCAATACCGCCTGTTTGGGCGCGACAGTATTCCGCAAAATAACCCGTCAAATGCCAAGTAC
>JANOVW010000027.1:0-3135 GCA_031417575.1 Rhodoferax sp.
CTCATCCGTCAACAAGGTGATGATCAAGTCGGCTTTCTCAGCCAGCTCCCGTGGGGTTGCTGCCCAGCCCAAGCCGCTGTCGAGCAGTGCTTGCGCCTTGGCCTGCGTGCGGTTCCAAACCGTGACACGTTCGCCCAACGAAGCCAACCGGGCTGCAATGGCGCTGCCCATTTTCCCCGTGCCTGCGATGCCAATGCGCATGAATTTTCCTGACCGGTGTGGGTTAAAAGTTCATCATACTGGCAAAGTTTGGCCGGGCGGTTCACGCGGCGACGCGCATTTAAAAATCAGGTGAATCGCCGAACAGAATTCGCTTCGACGAAATGGTTGACTGAAATGCAACGCGTATTGCGCCTATCCTTGGCCTGATGGAAGCATTCTGGATTTCTACCGGTATCGTCGCCTTGGCGGAAATGGGCGACAAAACACAGCTTCTGGCGCTGGTGTTGGCGGCGCGTTTTCGTAAACCGTGGCCCATCATTGCCGGGATATTGGTGGCAACACTGGCCAACCACGGGCTGGCCGGTGCCTTGGGCGCATGGGTTACCACCGTTCTGGGGCCGCAAACCCTGCGCTGGGTGTTGGGTCTGTCGTTTTTGGCCATGGCCGTGTGGATGTTGGTGCCCGATAAGCTGGACGATGACGGTGCCGCCCAAAACGCCAGTCGCTGGGGCGTATTTGGCACCACGCTGGTGGCCTTCTTTGTGGCAGAAATGGGCGATAAAACACAAATTGCCACCATCATGCTGGCGGCACGTTATGACGCCTATGGGTGGGTGGTGGCCGGTACCACCCTGGGCATGATGCTGGCCAACGCGCCTGTGGTGTGGCTGGGTGAACGCGTCACACGGCTGGTGCCCCTGCGGGTGGTGCACGGGGTTTCGGCAGCGGTTTTTGCGCTGTTGGGGTTGTTGGCACTGACTGTGGATTTCAGCGGCGCGGATTGATATACTGACTTTGCGCCGATTTGCTACAGCTTGCGGGCGCCTAATAAATTCCGCTAAAGATGCCCGCTCACCCGGTAGCGCCTTTAGCGCCACCGGGTTTTTTTTCGGGTTTTTCAGGTTACCAAGCTTAATCAAGTTTCCCAGATGTTGATCGCCACGCCCCAGTCAATGCATTTTGCTGAACCGCTTGCTTTGCAAAGCGGCGCGTCGATCCGTGCCTACCACCTGAGTTACGAAACCTATGGCACGCTGAACGCCACCCAAACCAACGCCGTGCTGGTTTGCCATGCCCTGAACGCCTCACACCACGTTGCGGGTGTGTACGAAGGACAAGCCAAATCCGAAGGTTGGTGGGACAGCATGATTGGCCCCGGCAAACCACTGGATACCAACCGCTTCTTTGTGATTGGCGTGAACAACCTGGGCTCGTGTTTCGGCTCGACGGGGCCCATGCATGTGAATCCGGATACGCAGCGCGTTTATGGTGCCGACTTCCCGGTTGTTACCGTAGAAGACTGGGTGAACGCACAAGCGCGCTTGCTGGACGCGCTGGGCATTCAAACGCTGGCCGCCGTCATGGGCGGTTCGTTGGGTGGCATGCAGGCCCTGAGCTGGACACTTCAATACCCCGGTCGGGTGCGCCACGCACTGGTGATCGCCTCCGCGCCCAATCTCACCGCAGAAAACATCGCGTTCAATGAGGTGGCCCGCCGCGCTATCACGACAGACCCGGATTTCAACGGAGGCCATTTTTACGTCGATGGCGACAAACCCGAGACCAAGCCCAAACGCGGCCTGCGTATCGCCCGAATGATCGGCCACATCACCTACCTGAGCGACGATGTGATGAATGAAAAATTTGGAAGAGCACTGGCCCCCACGCTCTCGCACGCCGTGTCGTCGCTGCCCCCCGAGGGGGTGCGTTTGCCTAGGGGCGGCCCGTCGGCAAACCAGGCCTTCAACTATTCAACCCTGGATGTTGAATTCCAGATCGAAAGTTACCTGCGGTACCAGGGCGACAAGTTTGCCGAATACTTTGACGCCAACACCTATTTGCTGATCACCCGGGCGCTGGATTATTTTGACCCGGCCAAAGCTTTTGCGGGCGATTTGAGTCGGGCGCTGGCGCAGGCCACGGCCAAATTTCTGCTGGTGAGTTTCACCACGGACTGGCGCTTTTCGCCCCAGCGTAGCCGCGAACTCGTCAAAGCCCTGCTGGACAACCGGCGCGACGTGAGTTATGCCGAAATCGACGCGCCGCACGGGCACGATGCCTTCTTGCTCGAAGACGCCCGGTATATGGCGTTGGTGCGGTCGTACTTCGAAGGAGTCGCCCTATGAGTGATTTGGCCATGCTGGAGGCCATTTCGGCGTTGGTGCCGGCAGGCTCGCGCGTGCTTGATTTGGGCTGCGGTAACGGTGAACTGCTGGCGCATCTGCAAAAAAAACGAGGTTGCAGTGGTTACGGCATTGAAATTGACGATGCCAATGTGTTGGCCTGCGTGCAACGCGGAGTGAACGTGATTCAGCTCAACCTGGACGAAGGTTTGGCGACGTTTGCCGATGCGTCTTTTGATGTCGTTCTGCAAATTGATACCTTGCAGCACCTGCGCAATGCTGAAACCATGTTGCAGGAAACCGCGCGCGTCGGGCGCACCGGCATCGTGGCATTTCCGAATTTTGGCCATTGGCCGAACCGTCTGGCGGTACTCAAGGGGCGCATGCCCGTTACCCAGCGCCTGCCCTATCAGTGGTTTGACACGCCGAACATTCGGGTGGGCACCTTTGCTGATTTCGAAGCTTTGGCAGCCCGCAACCATCTCAAGGTGTCGGTCCAATTTGGCCTGGAAGCGGGGCGTACGGTGCGCATGCTTCCGAATCTGATGGCTGGCACCGCCGTCTTCAAGTTTTCCCGTTGAGGCGAAAGCGCCGCACGGCCCGATGTCGACAGCAACCCGATGCCAGGGCAACACCATGCGAGGTAAAACGTGAGCCCCGAACAACTTTTGCATCACCATGACCAGGGCACTCCATGGCCAGCCGACTTGCAAGCCGGCATGACGGCAGACATTGCACAAGCTTACCAAATGGCCCTGGCCACCCGGCGGCTTCGCACAGAGCGGGGCGAAACGCCGCGCGGCTTCAAAATAGGCTTCACCAACCGCAACATCTGGCCGGTCTACCAGGT
>JANOVW010000028.1:0-1708 GCA_031417575.1 Rhodoferax sp.
GAAATGCCCTTTACGCCCGCCCGACTTCAGCAGGCCGCCTTGGCCGCTTGATTCAGCACCTCAAATTTACAGAGCGTCAACACTGCCATGCCGTCCCATCCGATCTTGCGCGTCAACATTTTCAACACCTCCAGCAACTTGCCTCTGTTTGCGGCCCTTGAGAACGGATTTTTTGAGAAACGGGGCCTGACGGTGGAGGTGCAAAACACCCCCAACTCCGACGAACAACGCGCGGGTCTGGCTACCGGGCGTTTTGAGATTGCCCATGCCGCCGTAGACAACGCCGTCGCCATGGTCGAGGCCGGCCACGATGTAGCCATCGTCTGTGGCGGCGATGCGGGCATGAACGAGCTGATGGTGCGCCCCGAGATAACCGGTTTTGACGACCTGCGCGGCAAGTGCTTGGCCGTGGACGCGCCCAACACCGCCTATGCGTTGGTCGGCAAAAAAATCCTCAAGCTCAATGGTTTGCTGGAAGGGCGGGATTACACGGTGAAGCAGGCCGGCGGCACCGGGCCGCGTTCGGCGGCTATGGTGGCAGATGCAAGCCTGGCGGTCGGCATGGTCAACCCGCCGTTTTCGTTCACCGTGCGTGAAAAGGGGCTCAAAAGCCTGGGCAGCCAGTTTGACCTGCTGGGCCCCTACCAGGCCACCGGTGCTTTTGTCATGCGTGTCTGGGCGCAAAACCATCTCGAACTGTTGGTGCGCTACCTCGCCGCCTACATCGAAGGCCAACGCTGCGTGCTCAACCCGGCCAACCGCGCGGCCATGGTGCAACTGCTGATGCGCCAGTTCAAACAAACCGAAGCCGTGGCGCAAAGCAGTTACGAAACCCTGGTGGCACCCGGTTCCGGCTTGGCGGTCGATGCGCGGTTTAGTCCGGAAGGGTTTGCAACGGTGTTGGCCATTCGCGCTGAAATGGAAGGCATGTGGGGCGGGCAGCCACCGGCGGCCGGCAAATACCTGGAAGCCACATATTTTGACCAAGCGATGGGCGTTATTGAGACCCTGCCACCCACCGCACCAGCCCAGCCCGCCACCGCTGCCGCGCAGCTACCCAAACAACGGCTACCCTACATCAGCCCTGCCAACATCACCGACCCGGCCATGTTGGCCGAGTTCCAACGTGCTGCACGCGAAGGCGCCCCCCGGCCCGAAAGCCACGCCATCCGCGCCCACGTACCACCCGTGTTTTGGGCGTTTGCCAACGCCTGGAAAGACACCTTTGTCGAAGGCGTGTGTGACCACGCCATCAAGGAGCTGTGCCGCCTGTACGTGTCGCAAGCGGTGAATTGCGACTACTGCGGCAACCAGCGTTCGGTGAAGGCGCAATCGCAGGGGCTGCTGGAAGATGACGTGAAGGACTTGCTGGAATTCGAAAAATCAAGCCGCTTCACACCGCGCCAACAAGCGGCATTGCGCCTGGCCGAAGCCATTACCTGGGGGCTGGAAGCAGACGATGACCTGTGGGCCGCCCTATACCGGCACTTTGAAACCGGCCAAATCGTGGAGCTGGGTTTTTTTATTGGCCTCACCATGGGCCAACAGCGCTGGAACCGCCTCATCAACATGCAGCATGGCCAGTTCATGGGGGGCACGGTGGGCGGGCTGGCGCCGGTTATTCGTAGCGTTTGCCCAGCGCCAGCAGTTGGTCAGTTTCAATCACGCGGTTGAGTCCGTCAAAATCAAGCATTTTTTCTTTCCAGGG
>JANOVW010000029.1:0-11861 GCA_031417575.1 Rhodoferax sp.
CTTTCACGAAGCCGAAGTTTTGAGCGTTCACCACTGGACCGACAAGTTATTCAGTTTTACCACTACGCGCGACCCTGCGCTTAGGTTCTCCAACGGCCACTTCACCATGATTGGCCTTAAATCAGAGGATCCAGAGGTGTCAAAACCGCTGCTGCGTGCTTACAGCATCGCCAGCGCCAATTACGAAGACAACCTCGAGTTTTTGAGCATCAAGGTGCAAGACGGCCCCCTGACCAGCCGTTTGCAGCACATTCAGCCGGGTGACACCATCATGGTAGGGCGCAAACCCACGGGCACCTTGCTGATTGATTATTTGCTGCCCGGCAAACGCCTGTATTTGCTCTCGACCGGCACTGGCCTGGCGCCGTTCATGAGCATTGTGCGCGACCCGGCCACCTATGAAAAATATGAGCGGGTGATTTTGGTACACGGCGTGCGCGAGGTTGACGAACTGGCCTACCGCGAGTACCTGACCAAACAACTGCCCACCCACGAGTTCTTGGGTGAAACCGTGGCCAAACAGCTCAGTTATTACCCCACCGTCACGCGTGAAGATTTTATTCACCGGGGCCGCGTAACGGAGCTGCTGGACAACGGCAAGTTGTATGCCGACTTGAACCTGCCACCCCTCGACGCCAAAGATGATCGCGTGATGATTTGCGGCAGCCCGGACATGCTGCACGACCTCAAAGGCATGATGGAGGCCCGTGGTTTCCACGAAGGCAACACCAGCCGCCCTGGCGATTTTGTGATTGAGCGGGCTTTTGCAGAGAAATAATTTATTTTTGATAGGTATTTGTAAAATAGTGGTTATTGTTATCGTAAAAATTGCACAATAAGCTATATATTAAATATCTAATTTGTTTATTAAAAAGTAATAAATTTTATAAAACAAAAAAAGCCAGCGGTTTGCTGGCTTTTTTGTTGCGGCCCCGGTTGGGCCCCTGCAGGGTTTCATGCAGGTCGCAAAACACCCTCAAATTCAGGCGATTTTGGCGATATGTGCCTCATTGGCTGCAACGGCGGTAGCCGCTTTGATCTCCAAATCGGCGCTTGCAAAAGCGGCTTTTTTGGCATCGTCGCCCATGGCCAGGCCTTCGGCGCGTACAAACCGCACATCCGTTACGCCCATAAAGCCCAGCACCACTTGGAGGTAACTTTCCTGATGTTCCATCGCGGTGGCAGCTTCAGAGGTGGAGTACATGCCGCCCCGGGCTGAGGCAACGATCACCGTTTTACCGGTGGCGAGGCCTTTGGGGCCGGTAGCGGTATAGGTGAAGGTTCGGCCCTGTTGGGCGATGCGGTCGATCCAGGCCTTGAGCTGGGTGGGTATCGAAAAGTTGTACAGGGGCGCGCCAATCACCACCACGTCAGCCGCCAAAAACTGGCTCACCAGTTTTTCAGAGATGGCGTTTTCAGCGCGTTGTACCGGGCTGAGCTGGGCATCGGCCAGGCCGAGCTTGAAACCCAAGGAATCCATGGACAGGTGGCTGGGCGTGTCTTTCGCCAAATCAAGATAGTCGACTACCGTTCCGGGGTGGCTGTTGAGCCATTGGGCGGTAATTTTGGCAGTGAGGGCGCGGCTGGCCGAATTTTGGGCCAAGATGCTAGAGTCAATGTGAAGCAGTTTCATGAGGTTCTTTCCAAAGTTTATTCCGATGAAGGGCCGCTTGAGCAGGTTCGAGCGGGATGTGTATATTGTTGTGGCGCGACAATCATTTGATAAGCTGGCAAAATTAGGATTTATCGTTCCAATTTCAGGACAATAACTCTCGATACAGGCGAACCCCATGCAAGACCTCAATGACATGTTGTACTTCACCGAGATCGTGGCCCAAGGCGGATTTGCGGCGGCTGGCCGCAGCCTGCACATGCCCAAATCGAAACTCTCGCGCCGCTTGGCTGACCTGGAAACGCGGCTCGGTGTGCGTTTGTTGCAGCGCACCACGCGCAAGCTCAAACTCACCCCCGTGGGTGAAACCTATTTGCGCCATTGCCAGGCCATGCGTGAACAGGCCGAGGCCGCGCAAGAGGCCGTCGCCCAGGTGCAAACCGCACCGCGTGGCACGGTGCGCGTGGCTTGCCCGGTAACCGTCGCGCAGAGCACCTTGGCCGATTTGCTGCCAGGGTTTTTGGCGCAGTACCCGCTGGTCAAACTGCACGTGGAGGTGAGCAACCGGGCCGTGGACGTGGTGGAGGAGGGTTTTGACGTGGCCCTGCGGGTACGCGCCACGCTGGAAGACAGCGCCACACTCGTGGTCAAAAATTTTGGCAAAAGCGCCACCTTGTTGGTGGCCAGCCCGGCGCAATTGCAGCGGCAAGGGCGGCCCGCCACAGTAGAAGATTTGGCCCGAATGGACACCATCGACATGTCGAGCCGCGACGGAAAATCGCGCTGGAACCTGCGGGGGCCCAATGGGCAAACCCACGTCCATCTGCATCAACCCCGTGTGGCGCTGGACGATCTGGCCACCCTCAAAACCCTGGTTTTGCAAGGCATTGGCATGTGTTTTATGCCCGATTACCTGTGCCGCCACGAATTGGCCCAAGGCTTGCTGGAAGAGGTGTTGCCAGGCTGGGCACCTGAGCCGGGCTTGGTGCACGCCGTGTTTCCCACGCGCCGCGGCATGTTGCCGGCGGTGCGCTGTTTTCTCGATTATTTGGGCACGCATCTGCAACAGGAAAGTTCGGGCCTTCTGCTCAATACCAGTTTGACGAGCGCCTAAACTCGGCGGGAACCCTTGTGTGAAATCGATCTCAGAGTGTTGGTACCCTGGAGTTTTCGGCCTCATCGGTCATTTATTTATATAATGTAATACATTAAATATATTCTTCATCTTGTTGATTTAAAATAATAAAATTGGTTTTAAAAAAGATTTTTATGTTCTCATCCTTTCTGAAGTCCTTGTTCGACCAAAAGCCTCGCCAGGTTTTTGCGCTGACTTTCGCCACCAGCGTCGCCTTGCTCGCCTACGGTATGTATCTGCAACATGTGGTGGGCCTGGAGCCGTGCCCGATGTGTGTGGTGCAGCGCTACGCGTTTGTCTTGATTGGTTTAGTTGCCTTGGCCGCCAGTTTGAGCCGCCCCAAGCGGGCCCGGTTTTCGACTGGTGATTACGTCAGCGCCGGCCTCATTGTTCTGTTCGCCGGTCTGGGCGCCTTCACCGCCGCGCGGCAAAGCTGGCTGCAGTGGTACCCACCCGAAATCGCCAGTTGCGGCCGCGATATCTACGGCATGGTCGAAAACTTTCCCCTGCAACGGGCCATTCCCATGATCTTCAAAGGCAGCGGTGATTGCACCAAAATCGATTGGACCTTTCTGGGCGGCTCCATCGCCAACTGGTCGTTTGTGTGTTTTGTTGGTGTTGCCATCGGATTTTTGGTGCTGATGGTGCGGCAAAAGCGCTTGTCTTGACGGTTGGTGCTATCGCTTCGATGGTTCACTCTGGGTAGCCGCGGCCGATGCCGGCGCTGTGTGGTTGCCGTCGACGGCAGCTGTGTGTTGTAGCTGCCGATGTCAACTCTGGATGGCCACGCAAGAGACAGCCCAAGGCGGCTGCGTACGTGTCCCCCACCGCGTTTTAAGCGCCGTTCGCCTTGCAATAGACACTGAGCGCGGTTCCTCCTTGACCTCCCGCATCCGCCTTGGGCTGCCTCTAGCGCTTGGCGGGTGGAATAGGTGAAGTTCTCACTTTTTAGGCAGCTATTTGCGGCGCGGGTGAGCAAATCGGGTACCTCGGTAGTGTGTGGGCCGGTTGTTCGGTAACTTTGCGGCGGCGGAGTTGGTTGGCACATGCGGTCAACGCTTCCGACACCTGCGGCCCGTTTGCCAAGCCAGGCCAAACCAACCCAGATTGCACCACCTCAAAAGCAGTGCAACGCCCTGGGCGGCTGCGGGAGGTAAAGGGGGAGCCGCGCGCACGGGCCCTGGCAAGGCGAAAAGTCGGTTATTGCGGCGGAGGACACGTACGCAGCCGCCCAGGGCGTTGCGCTGCTGCACGTCGACAAGAGCGCGTGAATCGAACTTCGGTATTGCTGCACCTCGAAAAGAGCGTCTAACTCGGAGGCCCCGCATGACTGCGAATCGCCAGGGCCCAAAACAAAACGACGAGGCGCTCCAAGACAACCCGCGCAGAACCATAATTCTCCACCAAACACCCGCAACATTGAAAGCGCTCAAAACATGAACCGACCAGCCGATCAAACCAGCCACGTTATGGGCCATGCCACCCGTTTTTGGCAAGTTGGCACGCAAGGCAGCCCGCTGGTGCTGATTCATGGCTTCAGTTGCTCGGTGCTGGGCGCTGTCACGCGTTGCGGCGCAATGGCCGCGCATTCGCCCAATTTACCCAATTGACGCTGGATTTTTTGGCTAAAAAGGCAGAGGGTTCGCTAGTCCAGAAAGCTTAAAATAAACTATTTTTTATTATTTTTATAATAAATATTGTTATAATATATTCATATTTAATATACTTTTAATAGCTTATTGTGCAATTAATACTTTTAAAATACCCATTTTTAATTTTGACTAAATTGTAAAATAGTTAATATGATGCCTTCAACATCCATTGCGCCCCTGCCGCACCCGGCCAAACCCGCTGACGTGTTGGCCGCTGCCCGCGTTTTCACCCTGCCCAGCGGCAATGCTGATCTGGAGCGCAACAAGGCCCATGTGGTGGCGTTTTATGACCTGATGTTCAACCAGTGCCAGCCCGCGCGGGCCATTGAGCGTTATGCGGGCGACAGCTACACCCAGCACAACCCCGAAGTGCCCGATGGCAAGGCCGCGTTCATCGTGTTTTTTGAAAAAATGGCGCTGGAATACCCCGGCAAATCCATCCGTTTCAAACGCGTTTTTGCCGAAGGCGATTTTGTGACGCTACATGGCGAACACGTCTTCCCCGGCCCACAGGGCGGCAGCTGGGCCGCCATCGACCTGTTTCGCCTGGATGAACACGGCAAACTGGTCGAGCACTGGGACGTGCTGCAAAAAGTTTCGGGACAGTCGGCCAACGGGAACGGGGTGTTTTAGCGGCGGACGTTTTAGGTGCGCAACAGGCCCGGCATCGGCTTGCCTCGCCCACCATGGGGGAAAAGCACTTTGGATAGCCGGTCTGGCTCCATCGTGAAACTCTGTGCGCACACCTCGTTAACCAACGTGTCGAGCGCCAGCGTGGGCTTCAAATCGCGTCCGTCCAACAGGTTGGCGCTTGAAACGCCGGGCCAATCACTCACGATGCGTCCGCCCCGCACGGCTCCACCGACCATCATGGCCACCGCACCCGTGCCATGATCAGTGCCACCCGTGCCGTTGGCTGCCACGGTTCGCCCAAATTCGGTCGCCACCAGGATCACGGTTTTGTCCCAAGCGGCGCCCAGACCCTCGTGGAGTCCGGCCAACAGGTTGTCGAGGTTGCCCAGTTGCGAGGCCAGCCGGGCAGTTTGCCCGCTGTGGGTGTCCCAGCCACTGGTCTCGATCATCGCGATGCGGGGGCCGTCTTCGCGGCCCAAAAAGCCCGCTGCCATGCGCCCCAACGTGGTCGCATCCTGGCGGGGCGCATTGCCCGACAGGCCACCTCCCATGCCGCCAGCCATCCCGCGCGCCTCCAGTGCAGATGACCACAAGGCGTGCAATTGCCCGTCTTTGGCATAAAGCTGCTCGACGCGCATCATCAGGTCGTCATTGGCCTTGGGCAAGGCAGAGGGTGCATAGGAGCTCACCTCGACCGGGCCGCGCAGTGCCAGCGGAATGGCTGACGAAAACGCGATCGCCTCTTTGCCAACGCGTGGCAACACGCCCAGCAGCCGGTTCAACCAGCCGTCTTTGACCTGATACGGCGCTTTGCCGCCGGTTTCAAGCACATTCTGTCCGTCGAAATGCGAACGGTCCCGGTAGGGCGACGCCACCGCATGAAAAAAGCTGGCTTGCCCCGCCGCATACAGCGTGTGCAGTTTGGCCAGCGACGGGTGCAAGGCAAACAGGCCATCGAGCCTGAGCGCACTGGCAGGGTCGATGGCCAGACTTCCCCTGGCGCTGGCGTAGGCCGGGTCGGCGTATGGAATAACAGTGTTCAGGCCATCGGCTGCACCGCGCTGGATGATAAAAATGAAGCGCCGCTCCGTAGCGGCCTGCGCAAACAGCAGGCGCGGGGCGGCCAGCAGCGCGGTGGCGCCCAGGAAGCTGCGTCGGTAAAGGCTCATGTTTATCTCCTGAGGAATTCGGGGGCCACCAGCAGCAGCGCGAGCGCCGAGCTGGCACTTTCAGCGCCGGCAATGGCGCCAGCGGTGGCGGCGCTGAGTGCGCCGCCCGGCAAAACGCGCGGCGCGAGGGCCCTGGCATTGACGGAATTGCCGGCCTGCCCGGCGAAACGTTGCGCGGCCTCCACCCGCCGGATCAAGGCATCCGGCGCGGCCCAGGTGCTGGTCAGATCCCCATAACCGGCCGGCGAACCCGGCCGCCACACCGGCTGGCCCAGCTGGTTCATGAGGTTGATGGCCTGCGTTGCTGGCATGTCGCGGCGGCCCAACGCTCGCAAGCTTGAAATGCTCCACTCCCACGGCGACTTGAATTTGCCTTGTGCCGGCAGCCAAACCTCTGGCGAGGCCACCAGTTCCCGGTACAGGCGGGTCAAATCGCCGCCTGTACGGGTGAAGGTGTCGGCCAGGCGCTGCACCAAAGCGGGCGGTGGATCATCACCCACGAAGTGACGCGCCAGCTTGGCGGCGATATGTTGTGCGGTGGCGGGTGCAGTGGCCAGCTCGTGCAGGATGGCGCGGGCTTGCTGCTCGCCGTTGTCGTTATAGGTGCGGCCCAACACAATTCGCGAACCCGGTTCATGCAGAGCGCGTACGAAACGAAAGGTGGCATCGCCGCCATCGCCCGGCTCGTCGTTTGGAAGCGTCCAGCCGGTGAGCGCCCGCGCGAATTCGGTCACATCCGCCTGCGTGTAGCCGCTGCGCACGCCCACTGTGTGCAGCTCCAGAATTTCGCGCGCCAGGTTCTCATTCAAACCCCGGCCTTGCAGCAGCTGGTTTTGGCTGTGTTGACCCGCAAGGCTCCCCGGGCCTATCGACTGCGCCTGATCCAGGTACAACAACATGGCCGGGTGGCGCACCACAGCCAGCAACAGGTCTTCAAAGCGGCCCAACACATGGGGGCGGATGGCATCGGCTTCAAAACCACCCGCAAGTCCAATCACCAGCAGCTTGTCCACCGAAACGGCGAAGTGGTTGGACCAGAAATGAACCAGCCGCTCCATGAAGGGCGTGGCGGTTTGCAAGGCGCTCGTGGTGCGGGCACCCACCGCAGCTACATATTCCTCCCGGCCTTTGCGCAGGTAAGCCTCGCGAATCCCGCTGCGCAGGCCTTGCGGGGCCTGCCTCACCGCACGCTGCTGAGCGAGCCAATCTTGCACAAGGGCAGGTGTGCGCGTGACGGGTTTCCACGGCGTTGGCAGCGCCTCGTACTGCTCGAACTGCGAGAGCAGCCATTGCGTTGGACTCACTGGCGCGGGTTCGTCGGGCCGGGCGCCCAGGCCAAAGCGGTTCAAGGAAATTGCAGAGGCTGTCATAGGAGAATTGTGAGCCTAACCAAAACAACAGAAGGTGCCTGCCATGTATCTTGCAGGTAAAGCAGCGTCAACGCGGCATGCTCAACCACCAACGCAGTGCAACGTCCAGGGCGGCTGCGGGAGGTCAAGGGGGAGACGCGCCCACCGTTTTAAGCAAGGCGCAGCACATTGCCCCGCGTCGGAGGACACGTACGCAGCCGCCCTGGGTGTTGCGCTGCTGTACATCGACCAGGGCGGATATTCTGCAACCTCAGGTGAAGAAAATCACCCCAGCTTCTTCACCAGCACCTGGCTCTTGCGATCCCAGTTGTATTTGCGCTTGCGGGCATCGGGCAGCCAATCCGGGTCGGCTTGCACGAAGCCGCGTTTTAGAAACCAGTGCATGGTTCGGGTGGTCAGCACGAAGATGGTGTCCAGGCCAGCGGCTTTGGCGCGGTGTTCGATGCGTTTGAGCACGCGTTCGCCATCTCCCTGGCCTTGCACGGCGGGGGAGACGGTGAGGGCGGCCATTTCGGCGGTTTTGGCTTCAGGGTAGGGGTACAACGCGGCGCAGGCGAAGATCACGCCGTCGTGTTCGATGATGGTGTAGTTGCCAGCGTCGCGCTCAATCTCGGTGCGGCTGCGTTTGACCAGCGTGCCGTCTTTCTCAAAGGGTTCGATCAACTGCAGAATGCCGCCCACGTCGTCTGACGTGGCTTCGCGCATGCTCTCCAATTTTTCATCGATGATCATGGTGCCGATGCCGTCGTGCACGTAAATCTCGAGCAGCAGGGCACCATCGACCGCGAACGGGATGATGTGGCTGCGCTCCACACCGCCTTTGCAGGCCTGCACGCAGTGCCGCAGGTAAAAGGCCGGGTCGCTCGGTACCACGGCGGCGGGCAATTCGGCCATCATTTTTTCGGCGGTGGCCAAAGGCAATTCGGTGTCGATCGGGTTGTCTTCACCGGCGGGGGCATGGGGGTCGACCCGGATGCCGGGAATTTCGGTCACAAAGATCAACTTGTCGGCCTGCAAGGCGACAGCGACCGATGTGGCCACTTCTTCCATGGCAAGGTTAAACGCCTCGCCCGTGGGCGAAAAGCCAAAGGGCGAGAGCAGCACCAGGCTGCCTGAATCAAGGGCGCGCGAAATGCCCGTGGCATCGACCTTGCGCACCACGCCCGAGTGCTGAAAATCAATGCCATCCACAATGCCCACCGGCCGCGCGGTGAGAAAGTTGCCCGAGATGACCCGCACGGTGGAATCAGCCATGGGGGTGTTGGGCAAACCCTGGCTGAATGCCGCCTCAATTTCATAGCGCAGCTGGCCAGCGGCCTCTTGGGCGCAATCGAGCGCCACTTCGTCGGTGACGCGCATGCCGTTGACAAATTTGGGTTCGTGGCCTTTGGCGCGCAGCTGTTCGTTCACCTGCGGCCGAAAGCCGTGTACCAGCACGATCTTCACGCCCATGCTTTGCACCATGGCCAAATCTTGCGCCAGCAGGTGCAGCTTGCCGGCGGCAATGGCTTCACCGGCAATACCGACGACGAAAGTCTGGTTGCGAAACTTGTGGATGTAGGGCGCCACACTGCGAAACCAGGGGACGAACGTGAAGTTGAAGACGGTGGAAGCGACGTTGGCGGCGACGGTGGAGTTTGGCATGGCGGTGCAGTTGGGCTTGAGGGTTGACGTCAGCCCTGCAACAGCAAGACGTGTTTGTGCGGCAGATGCGTTGAAAAGTCTCGGTCAAAGGTTGCCAAAACCTCACCATGATGCAGCACCTGCGCGGCAATCCAGGCATCAGGAATCGCATTGGCAACCAACGAGCGATGCAGGCACAGTGTTCTCAGCTTTGACCATTCCGGGCCGCTGGAAAGCACGATGACGCCCGGGCAGTTCAGGAGATCGTCGATGAATTTGATGGCGGCTGCAATCGGGGTTGGCGACGGGAAGATCTTGGCATTGGTCGTGATGCGAAGAAACCCGGTAATCACGGCCGGCAGCAGGCCCAGGCGGTCTCCCAGTCTCGCTATGTCGACGGTCTTTTGCAGCCAATCCAAAGCGACTGCGTGGTGCGGGTGTTCAAGCCGCGCGGCCGACACCAAGACATTGACATCTGGAATCATGCCTCGCCTCAGTCGCCCATGGCCTCAAGGTAGGATTTGTTGCTGCTGGGGTCAATGCCAGGCGCCAGCCCGGAACCACCGCTGTAAACCGGTAATTTCACGGGCGGATAGGGCTGCTCGGCAGAAGCCGCACCCGCATACTGCGTAAGAAACTCACGCACTTTGGCACTCAGAGACGTGCCTTGTTGAATCGCCTTGATGCGCGCCGCTTTGATAAGGTGGTCGTCCATCGAAATCGTGAGGTTGGTCATACCCGTATCTCCAAAAAGTTGCCTTGTTGGCCTCTGGTTCTGATGATAATACAGTTTCACAATTTATTGTAAACATGTGAACCTGTGTAACCTCGCGAGATCAGCACGATAATGGCGAACCTATGCAGCCTGCCTTGCTACCCCGAACACGATTGACCATCGACTTCCCCGAAAACCTGCCCGTATCAAGCCGGCGCGAAGAAATTGCCGAACTGATCAACAAACACCAGGTGGTAATCGTTTGTGGTGAAACCGGTTCTGGCAAAACCACCCAGTTGCCCAAAATTGCGCTGAGTTTGGGGCGCGGCAAGTTGAATTACCCGGCCGGGCAGCGCGGCAAATTGATTGGCCATACCCAGCCGCGGCGCATCGCGGCCAGCTCGGTAGCCAAATGCATCGCCGAGGAACTTAACACGCCGTTGGGCGAGGTGGTGGGTTACAAGGTGCGGTTTGCTGACAAATTGAGCCGCGACGCCTCTGTGAAGCTGATGACCGACGGCATTTTGCTGGCCGAAACCCAGACTGACCCGCTGCTCAACGCCTACGACACCCTCATCATCGACGAGGCGCATGAACGCTCGCTGAACATCGATTTTTTGCTGGGCTACCTGAAGCAAATCTTGCCGCGCCGCCCGGATTTGAAGATCATCGTGACGTCGGCCACGATTGACGCGGACCGGTTTGCGCGGCATTTTGAGTCTAGAAACGGACCCGCGCCGGTGATACAAGTCTCTGGCCGCATGTTTCCGGTGGAGCAACGCTACAAACCGTTCGACGAAGCGAAAGACTACGACCTGAACGACGCGATTGCCGATGCCGTCGATGAATTGTGGTTGCATCGTCCGGTGCCGGGCCGCCCCAAACCGGACACGGCCCCCTCGGGGGGCAGCGAAGACGCGCAGCGCGTAGCGTGGGGGTCACTACCCCAGCAGGGCGACATCCTCGTGTTCTTGCCCGGCGAACGTGAAATCCGCGAAGCCGCTGACCATTTGCGCAAACACCTGAGCCACAGCCCGGTGCTGCGCAACGCCGAGGTGCTGCCGTTATTCGCCCGCTTGAGCCAGGCCGAACAAGACCGCATTTTTTCAAACCACACCAACCGACGCATCGTTATTTCGACCAACGTGGCCGAAACCTCGCTTACCGTGCCCGGCATCCGGTATGTCATTGACGCTGGCCTGGCGCGCATGAAGCGATACAGTTACCGCAGCAAAGTAGAGCAGTTGCTGATCGAGCCCATCAGCCAAAGCAGCGCCAACCAGCGGGCCGGGCGCTGTGGCCGGGTGGCCGACGGTATTTGTATCCGCCTGTACGACCAAAAAGACTTCGACGGCAGACCCAAATTTACCGATCCGGAGATTCTGCGCAGCTCTCTGGCCGGCGTTATTTTGCGGATGAAATCGCTGCACCTGGGGCAGGTCGAAGACTTCCCGTTTCTGGAGCGCCCCCAAGGCCGCGCCATTGCCGACGGCTACCAGCTGCTGAATGAACTGGGTGCGGTGGATGATGCCAACGAGATCACCCCCACGGGCCACGAACTGGCCAAACTGCCGCTGGACCCGCGCGTGGGTCGCATGATTCTGGAGGCCCGCACGCGGGGCGCATTGGAAGAAGTGATGGTGATTGCCAGCGCCTTGAGCGTGCAAGACGTGCGCGACCGCCCGTTGGAATTGCAGCAACAGGCCGACCAGGCGCACAGCAAGTTTGACGACGAAAAAAGCGAGTTCAGTGGCTACCTTCGCCTGTGGAAGTGGCTGAATGAACTGAGCGGCACCAACCGCCAAAAAGAACAGCAACTGCGCGCCTCATTCGTCAGCCCGCGCCGCGTGCGTGAGTGGCGCGACATTTACAGCCAACTGCAACTGGTGGTGAAGGAGCAAGGGTGGCTGCCAAACGGCCTCCCGGCGCCGGGCCGCCCCAAGCCGGGAACG
>JANOVW010000030.1:0-1891 GCA_031417575.1 Rhodoferax sp.
CCGGCCAGCAACATGAAGGAGCTGGTGGAATATTCCAAAACCAAACGCATCAACGTGGCTTCGGCCGGCAACGGCACCGTGAACCACTTGGGCGTGGTCGAGATCGCATTGGCCACGGGTTTGAAGTGGCAACACGTTCCCTACCGGGGCGGCGCCCAAGCTTTGAATGACACCGTGGCCGGCACCACCCAACTCGTGCTGAATGGTATGGTGGCCACGCAGCCGCACGTGGCCAATGGGCGGCTCAAAACGATTGGCGTTTCCAAGCGCACACGCATGGCCCTTATTGGCAATGTGCCCACGTTGGCTGAGCAGGGCGTTAAAGACTTTGAATCCGGCACCTACCAGGGGGTGGCCGTATCGTCGGCCATGGCCCCGGCCCACGTGGCCAAACTGGCAGCCGCGCTGATCAGCGTGATCCGATCCCCCGACATCCGCGCCCGCATGGTGGCCGCGGGTGCTGAGGTGATGACCTCGACACCGACGGAGCTTGAAGCCTTCATCGGCAGTGAGCGCAAACGCTGGGCCAACGTGATCGAGCGGGCCGGCAAAGAGCTGGAAGGCACCGCCTAAACCGTCTGCATGGGGGTTGCGCAGATGAGCCATTTCGACATTCAGGCGCTGGAAGCCTTCGTCCAAAACCTGTTCATCCAAGCCGGTATGGAGGCCGACAAAGCGGCCTCGGTAGCGCGCTTGCTGGTCCGCACCGATGCCATGGGTCGGCGTACCCACGGCCTGGCGCAGGCGCCTGCTTACCTGGCTGAAATAGCCAAAGGCACGATGACACCTACCGGGTGTTACACCACCCTCAAAGACAACGGTGCCACCAGCGCCTTGTGGGACGGCAATTACCTGCCGGGCTTGTGGCTGGTGGAGCAGGCGATTGAACTGTCGATTCCCCGGGCCCGACAGTACGGCCTGGCGGCGGTGGCCATCCGGCGCAACCACCACATTGGCTGCCTGGCGGCGTTGTGCCAAATTGCTACCGATGCGGGCTGCATCGCACTCATCGCCAACTCAGATCCAGCGGGCGCGCGGGTGGCTCCGTTTGGTGGCACCCAAGCGCTGATGACGCCCAACCCCATTGCACTGGGTTACCCCGGCAGCCCCAACCCGGTGCTGGTCGATATCTGCGCCTCGATCACCACCACCTCGATGACACGCCAAAAACACGCCCGCGGGGAACAGTTTGAGCACCCCTGGTTGCTGGACGCAGCCGGTGTGCCCACACGTGACCCGGCCGTGCTGGAGCACACCACACCGCGCGGTTCACTGCAGCTGATGGGCGGGCAAGAATACGGCCACAAGGGTTTTGGCCTCTCGCTCATGGTGGAGGCGCTCTCGCAGGGCTTGTCGGGTGAGGGGCGAAAAAATGGGCCCACGCGCTGGGGTGGCAGCACCTATGTGCAGGTCATCTCACCCGACGCGTTTGCGGGTGCCGACGTGTTTGCCGAACAGATGGATTACCTCTCCGAGCGTTGCCGCAGCAACAACCCGGTCAACGCGGCATTCCCGGTGCGCATGCCCGGCGACCAGGCCGCGCGGGGCGTGGCTGAGGCGCAGCTGAACGGCATTGCGTTTGATGCTGCCACTTGGGAATCACTCGCGAAATGGGCGCAGAAGCTGGGCGTAGATATGCCGCCAGCGCGACAACCTGCAAAAGCCACCGAATCGTCAGCCAACTGAATTCATCACAATTTTTAGTTCATACCAACCAGCACCACCATGTCCAAACTCAGCCCCACCACCCGCGAACAACTCAAAACTGTCAGCACTGCAACCATCTGCACGGCACTTTATAAAAAAGGTTTTCGCAACCAGTACATACAGGACGTTCGCCCCATCAATGGCAACCTGCCCAACATGGTGGGCGAGGCGTTCACGCTGCGCT
>JANOVW010000031.1:0-3633 GCA_031417575.1 Rhodoferax sp.
TTACTGGAAGCGCCTGCTGAACTTTGACGTGCTGGTGGAAGAAGGCGCCATATCGCCGGAAGATTTGGCCCTGTTCAGCTACGCCGATGAACCCGCCCAGGCGTGGGAGATTATTCGGGGGTTTTATGGGTTGTAGGCTTCCCTGAAAATATCTGTAATATTTATTTTAAATAATTAATTTTTTATTTTTAATATTTTTTACTATATTAAACATAACTAGTTGTGCAACTAAAACGACTACAAAATACCTTATTTTTAAAAGTATATTTTGTTTTATAGATATTTAGGGCAAAACAGCCACCGGTGGCACCCGCAGGCTGTCGAATCGCCGCCACACCTGCTCGCGGCAAATGAACAAGACACAACCTTCTACCAGCAAGGTGTTGGGGCCTTTGAGGCGCATGGTGGCTTTGTAGGTTTGGCCGTCTTCGGGGTTGTAAATGTTGCCCGCGTACACGCTGGTTTTGTCGCCGCTTGTTTTGTCGGGCCGCATGCCGCTGATGATGCGTTGGCCTACCAGTGGGCGTTTGTCAGACGCGCCCGTGGGGGTGTCGTCCCAGGCCCACAAGATCATGCCGCACAGGCGGCCTTCAGCCTTTTCTTGCGCATGGCCTTCACACGGGGCCAGTTTGACGCGGGCGGCGAAACCGGGTGTCCACCACTCGTCTTGCAGGGTTTGGGCCTGTACAGCCGATGCCGACAGGACCAGCCAGAGCGTTACCCGCAGCGCTACAAGGGCCATGCCGCAGGAGCGAAGCCAAGCAAGGCGGTTCATTTGGCAACCCCTTGCGTTAAACCCACCGTTTGAACCGTTTGCAGCGCTTGAGGCAAAAACCGTGCGTTGCCGTTGTCGATGTAGGCGGTGTCTTCGGTTTTCATCCAGCGATCCCACCAGGTGAAGTACAGGCCAAAGTTGCCGCGCCCGGCGCTGTGGTGGTAGTGGTGCTGCGAATTGGTCAGCAGCCAGCGCAGCGGGCCGCGTGTGGTGGCTTGCCAGGGCATCACTTCATAGGCGCTGTGGCCCAACACATTGCGCACGATCATCACGGTGAGGAAGGCGAACAACATGCCGTCATGCAGGGGCACGCTGTGCACCATGATGACGTAAAACAGCGACTGGATCAGCGCCTCGACGGGGTGAAAGCTGTAAGCAGCCCAGGGCGTGGGATGCACCGACTGGTGGTGCGTGGCGTGAAAGCGCGCAAACCACCACGGGCGGTGCAGCAGCCGGTGCGTCCAGTAAAACCAGGTGTCGTGCAACACCAGCATCAGGGCCAAGCTGGCCCACCACCAGGCCCAGCCGTAGCTTGCCACATCGACGTAGAGGCGCGTCAGGCCCAGCCGGAACATGCTGTAAATGAACAACCCGGAGCCCGAAAACAGCAGCGCGGTCAGCATCGAATGGCCAAATTCGCGCCGCATTTGCCCCGGTTTGGGGCCCTGCAAGGCGATGCGCCGGTACGCCAACGCCTTGCCCAACAGCTTCCACAACAGCAGGTAAACCAGCGCTGCAGCGATGAAATACCGCAAAAAGTCGACCATGAAGATACCGACGAAGATGCCCGGCAATTGCGGGGCCAGTTCTGAAAAAGTCATCAATTCCTCCCTTTCCTGGGGTTTTGGGCTTCAATGCCCATACAGCATGTGCAGGCTCGATGAAGTGCAGGAATGGTAGAAATTGCGGCGTTTTTCCTCTCGCCGAAATGTCGGCAAGGCTGGCCGATTTGTTGCAAGGGCTGGCCTGAAAATGGCCGAAGCGGGTTTTGACGGCGAATGAAAGCGGTTAACGGCGCAGGGGCCGCAACAGGAGTTGCCAAAACGGCAGGTCATGCTGCCCCTGCACGCCAATCGGCATATCGGGAAATTTTCTGGTGTGGCTTTGGCTGCCAAACAAGCGATCCCACACCGACAGCAACGTGGCGTAGTTGGAGTCGGTATCGACCCGCACGGCGTGGTGGTGCACCCAATGGATGGATGGTGTGACCACCAACCAGGCCAGCGCCCTCTCCAGCCCTTGAGGCAAACGCAGGTTGGCATGGTGAAACATGGCAAACACCATCACCAGGCTTTCAAACAGCAGCACAGATGTGATCGGCATGCCCAACAGCCACACCAAACCGGCGCGCAACAGGCTGCCCAACAACACCTCGCCAAAATGAAACCGCAGGGCTGATGTGGCGTCTAGCGCGTTATCGAGGTGGTGAATTTCATGAAACTGCCACAAAGCGGGCAGCCGGTGGTTGAGCCGGTGCCAGGCGTACAGCCAGGCGTCCAACAGCAGCACATCGAACAACAGGCCACCGACGCCTTGCCACACAATTGGCCGCCACGCCAGGCCGTGGGCCGCCGCAAAATACGTGATGGGAACCACCACACCGAATGACAAAACCCCGTTCAGTACCGCCAGCCCCAAGTTGCGGCTCCATCGGCGTAACGGCAGGGCCGCACCGCTTCGTGCCGCAGGTGCAGCAATGGGCCACAGGTAACCTGCCAGCAAAAAAGCGAACAAACCCGCCAGCATCAAAATGCCTTTGTGTTCAATTACCGCGTTAGCCCAGTTCATCACAAACCTTTTAAATGCCAGACAATTTAAGTTTCATCACAACATTCTAACGAATATTAGAATGAATTTAGAAATCTGATCTTTATGACGCTAAAACCCGTGAAAACCGACGTTGGGCGACCGTCGGTTTCCAACCGTAGCCTAAAAGACACGCTCTATGAGCAAGTCGCCCGCATCACCAACGCTCTGGCCAGTCCCAAGCGGCTGGAGCTGCTGGAGTTGCTGACACAAGCGCCTCAATCGGTTGAGGCGCTGGCGGCCGAGCTGGGCATTAGCGTCAAACTGGCCAGTGCGCATCTCAAAGCCTTGCGCGTCGCCCAGCTGGTCGAAACGCAGCGGCACGGCAAGTACATCATTTACCGCCTCTCCAGCCCGTTCGTGCCCGCCCTGCTGGTGATGCTGCGCAACCTCGCCGAAGGCCGCCTGCTGGAACTGCAACAAGCGGTTGGCCAATTGGCCCGCGCCACCGCCGAATGGCAGGGTGAAAGCCGCGAGGCCTTGCTCAACAAGGCCCGCAATGGAGACGTGGTGGTGATCGACGTGCGCCCCGCACGCGAGTACGAGCACGCGCACCTGCCATATGCCCGCTCGTTGCCGCTGGCCGAGTTGCGCCAGCGCTTGGCTGAACTACCGCCCGGCAAACCGGTCGTAGCCTACTGTCGGGGGCCGTATTGCCTGATGTCAGCCGACGCGGTGCGCATCTTGCAGGCGCACGGCATTGAGGCTGTTCAACTGCGGGCTGGGATCAATGAGTGGCAAACGATTGCCGCCGCCTAGCGAGGTTCAATGCGCAACACCATGGGCCCGGAACTCGCTGGGCGTTACGCCCTTGATCTGCTTGAAGGCCCGGTTGAATGGGCCGAGGGAGCCATACCCCACATCCAACGCAATGCTCAAAATGGGCAAATCCTGGCGGAGCAGGCGCTGGGCGGCTTCGTCAACACGGTAATGGTGCAAAAAGTCGTTGAAGTTGCGGTACCCCAGTTGCTGGTTGATGGCCTCGCGCAGTTGCGCTGGGGTGCATTCCACCTGCTCGGCCAACTGCGCCAGCGCCAGGCCCTCGTGCGCAT
>JANOVW010000032.1:0-6984 GCA_031417575.1 Rhodoferax sp.
ATGGCATGGGCACAAAAACCCGCCAGCCCAGTCATTGGGCAAGGATGGCTGTGCGCCAATCTGGAACTTGTCTGACGGCGAGCAGCCCAAATGAGAGCAAATACCCACCGTAACAAAAATTTCTGGCTTGATCGAACGCGCCTGGTTGCGGGCATAGGCAGGGGTTAGCTCGTCTGGATTGCGCAACGATTTGGGGTCGGCCAATTGGCTGTCTACCTTGGCGAGCGTCGCTAGTTGCTCCGGCGTGCGTTTCACGATCCAGACCGGCTTGCCGCGCCATTCAACGGTAAGTTTTTCGCCGGGCTTTAGCGTCGAAATATCGACCTCAACGGCGGCACCGGCCGCTTTGGCTCGCTCGGAAGGGGTAAAACTGCTGACAAAAGGCACGGCGGTGAAGCCAGCGCCTACAGCGCCTGCGCAACCCGATGCAATCAGCCAAGTCCGTTTGCTGGCGTCTACGTGGCCAGGTGCGGATGGCGCAACCAGGGATTCACTCATGGGATTCCTCAATGAAACGAAAGTCTAACAAGCGCTCAGCTGGGATTCCAAGCGCCTATCAATGGGGTATAGGGTCAACCCGCAATTGTACCGGACACAAAGTGGCGCTGAAAGCCAAGTTTTGGCTCTTGATCCGGCATCAAATCGGGGATACTCGGCTTCTTTTTAATTCCAAGGAGACAGAAGATGAGCATGATGAAAGAATTCAAAGACTTTGCCTTGAAGGGCAATGTGATGGACTTGGCGGTCGGTGTGATCATTGGCGCGGCATTCGGCAAAATTGTCGACTCCGTCGTCAGTGACTTGATCATGCCCATTGTTGGCAAGATTTTTGGCGGGCTGAGTTTTAGCGAAATGTACGTCGTATTGGCCCCGCCAGCCAAAGCCATTGAAGGTGCGGTTTCGTACGCCAGCCTCAAGGCTGCGGGTGCCAACTTGTTTGCTTATGGCAATTTCTTGACTATTTCGATCAATTTCATCATTTTGGCGTTCATCATTTTCATGATGGTCAAACAAATGAACCGCCTGAAGAAAGAAGCCCCTGCGCCAGCACCTGCCGCTCCAGCGCCTACACCTGAAGACGTGATCCTTCTGCGCGAAATTCGTGATTCATTGAAAAAGTAAGCCGTAAAAAACGCCCCAACTGGGGCGTTTTTTTGGGCACGCATTGGCCGCCTGTCGCCAGATTGCCTCAGGCCGTTTGTAGCAAGGCTTTGGCGACACGTACCGCCTCGATCAGGCTGGAGGCATCGGCCACGCCGTGACCGGCAATGTCAAAAGCGGTGCCATGATCGGGGCTGGTGCGCACCAGTGGCAGGCCCAATGTGACGTTCACGCCCTTTTCTACCCCCAAATATTTCACCGGAATCAGGCCTTGATCGTGGTACATCGCGATCACCACGTCGAACTCGCCAACGCGTCCAGGTTGTGCCCTCGCCCGCATGAACACGGTATCGGGCGCAAATGGGCCAAATACCTGCATGCCTTGGGCCCGCGCAGCGGCGATGGCGGGCGCGATGATGTCGATTTCTTCGCGGCCAAACAGACCGCCTTCACCGGCGTGCGGGTTCAGGCCCGCTACGCCCATGCGCGGGGGGTGTCCCAAGGTTTTAAGCAGCGCCTGGTGGGTAATTTGCAGGGTTTGCAGCACCGCGTCGAACGTCACAGCCCGGATTGCATCGAGCAGCGACACATGGATACTGACCAAAACCGTGCGCAATTCATCGTTGGCCAACATCATGCGAACTGGCATGGCGGCCACGGCTTTCTTGTGAAATGCCGCTGCTTCGGACTGGAGCAGTTCGGTATGGCCCGGAAATTGATCGAATGGCCAGCCCGCCAGGGCCAAGGCTTCTTTGTGCAGTGGCGCGGTAACCAATGCCGCTATGTCGCCTTGCAACGCCGCCCGCGCTGCCCAAACGACGGCTTGCCCGCCCATGCGACCGGCCTTGGCACTGACCTGGCCCCAGGGAACCAGCGATGGTTCGACTGGGGATCCGTCCGAAGGGTTTGGCGCAGGGCAAACCTGAATGACCGGGATACAACGGGCAGGGATTTCAGCGCACTCACCGGGCGATTCGATCTCGGCGACCGGTAAAACAATGGCCTGAAGGGGCGCACCTGCGCCACCGGCCGCCACTGGCTCCGCTTCCCGTAAACAAGCTGACGCGCGGCGCATGGTTGCAACATCCCCCGCAACGAAACAACCGGACATCACCTGAGGTGCATCCCTGAATGATTTGGCGATGATTTCCGGGCCAATACCGGCCGGATCACCCATTGTTATCGCAATGGGTTTTAGCGAGTTATTCAATTTAACTATTTTAAATGTTTGTTTAAAAAAATAAATGCCAATTATTTATATGAAAATTGCACAGACAGCTATAATTAATATATCAAAAATTACTAATTTATGTATATTTATTTAATAAAACTAACTATAATTGTATATTTAATGAGCATTTATCAGTTCATCAAGCCGGGTTGTCAATGTCGATAAAACGGTGCGTCAAACCACACTGCGCAGCCACATGGGCGGCTACTGCAGGCGCGCCAAACCGTTCACTGGCGTGATGGCCGCACGCCAGATAAGCCACTCCGCATTCGCGGGCGTAATGGGCCTGGGGTTCAGAAATTTCTCCGGTGATAAACGCGTCAGCACCCGCAGCAATGGCCGCTTCAAAATACGCCTGCGCGCCGCCCGTGCACCACGCTATTTTTTTGATCGGCCGTGGCCGTTCGTTGTGCCCGCCGGATTCGGGTGGCACCAGTGTTACCGTGCGTTTGAGCACTTTTTCAACGTGGTTGGCCAGGCTTTGCGCTTTGGCGAAATCCCGGCCGTCGGTGCGCGCACCCAAAAAGCCAAGGTTCTGTTCGCCAAAACGCCCAGCGCTGCCGTCAAACGCAGTCAGGCCCAAAACCTGCCCCAACTGGGCGTTATTGCCCAGACTGGGGTGGGCATCCAGTGGCAAATGGTAGGCGTACAGATTGATGTCATGCGCCAACAGCAGAGCCAGGCGCTGCTTCATCCAGCCGGTTACGCAGCTGTCTTGGCCACGCCAAAACAGCCCATGGTGGACAAAAATGGCATCAGCCTGGGCTTCGATCGCAGCTTCTATCAAGGCACGGCTGGCGGTAACGCCTGAAACCAAATGCCGAATCCGCAACTTGCCTTCAACCTGCAAACCATTGGGGCCGTAATCCTTGAAGCGTTCTGGCTGCAGCAAGGTGTCAAACGCCAAAGTCAGGTCGGAGCGCAGTTCGTAATTGGAATTCAAATTGCCGCTGGCGCTGGCAGCGGCGCCGGGGATTGGCGGCGTTTTTTTGGCAGATTGCATCACCTGATTGTCGCGCAGCACGCTCCGTTGCACGGGCGCAGATGCCATCTTTCAGCGCTTCACCGCTTCTTCTGCCGGTCGAACTTGCGCCAATACTGGAATTCGTCTTCATGGTGCTCGATGTCCAGCTCAGACACGCGCATTTGCAATCGCTCTTGAACGTCTGCAACGGCCTGGTTGTAAACCAGCGGGCCCAACTCCTCCAAAAAATAGTTCAGCAACGCCCCGGCGGCGATGTTGCCGACTTTCAGCTCCATGTTTTCTGCAAAATAGCGCTCAATCGAGGTGATGGCCTCTTTTTTAACTTCTTTGGCAAGTTCAATCGTCATACCGCCCAATATATCAGGGCCTTTGACCTTGGTTTTGGCCTGCCGTGAGGTGTGCGCTGCCATAAATCCGATAATCGGGAACTTGATCGATTGAATTTCGCGGTCTAGCGTTTTTGCACTATTGCCCTTTGACTCTTTGGCCCATTATTTATGAAACGCCTTTGGCTCCTTTTTTCACAAGCCGCCACCGTGCTGCTGGCCTTCTGGTTTGTAGTGGCCACGCTCAAGCCCGAATGGTTGGGCAAAGTGGTCCCTCGTTCTGGCACTGTCAGTGTGATCGAAGCTGCGCCAGGCCCCGCCGGTGCAACGACGCCGGTTGGCAGTTTCCGTGCAGCTGCACAAAAAGCTGCACCCGCGGTGGTCAGCATCAACACCAGCAAAAACGCCAAACGCGACCCACGCAGCAACGACCCGTGGTTCAAATTCTTTTTTGGTGAACAAAGCAGCCAGCCGCAAACAGGTCTGGGAAGTGGCGTGATCGTCAGCAGCAGTGGTTACATCCTGACCAATAACCACGTGGTCGAAGGTGCGGACGAGATCGAAGTGGTACTGAATGATGGCCGCCAGACCATCGCCAAGGTGATTGGCACCGACCCTGATACCGATCTGGCAGTGCTGAAAATCGGTCTCGACCGGCTGCCTGTCATTGTGTTGGGCAACGCCGATGCCGTGCAGGTGGGTGATCAGGTATTGGCCATTGGCAACCCGTTTGGCGTGGGCCAAACCGTTACCAGTGGCATTGTCAGCGCCTTGGGGCGCAACCAACTGGGCATCAACACCTTTGAAAACTTTATCCAAACCGATGCGGCCATCAACCCTGGCAATTCCGGCGGCGCTTTGGTGGATGTGAACGGCAATTTGGCCGGTATCAATACCGCCATTTATTCCCGCTCGGGGGGCAACATGGGCATCGGTTTTGCCATTCCCGTAGCAACAGCCCGCCAAGTGATGGACGGCATCGTGAAAGACGGCTTGGTAACGCGTGGCTGGATTGGTGTGGAACCCAATGAACTGTCACCCGAATTGGCTGAAACCTTTGGCGTGAAGGCCCGCGCCGGCGTAATTATCACGGGCGTTTTACAAAGCGGCCCGGCGGCTCAAGGCGGGCTCAAACCAGGCGATGTGATCACGGCCGTTGCAGGCCAGCCAGTCACCAACGTGGCTGGTCTGTTGGGCCTTGTCGCCTCCTTGAAACCAGGCGTTGCGTCAAAATTTGTGTTGCAACGGCGTGAAGAAAAGCTCGAACTAGACGTTACGCCCGGCGTTCGGCCCAGGCCCAAAAAGCAACTAGACCGCTGATTTGGGGCTTGAATCGTCAGGCGCTTGCGTGTGTTTGATGAACACCCGCGCCGCCAAAATGCCGACCTCATACAACAACACCATAGGAACCAGCAAGGCGATCATGGAAACGGGGTCGGGCGGCGTAACCAAACCCGAAACGGCCGCCGCGCCCACAATAAAGTAGGTTCGAAACGCCTTGAGCTGCTCAATCGTTACCACCTTCATGCGGGCCAAAATAACGACGACGATCGGCACCTCAAACGCCACGCCAAACGCGATGAACATGGTGATGACGAAATCAAGGTAAGCCTCGATGTCGGGGCTGACCGCCACCGACGTAGGCGACATTTTCTGGATAGCCGGAAAAGCCTGCCCGAAGACAAAAAAGTAACAAAACGCCGCACCGGTGTAGAACAGGATGGTGCTGGCGGCTACCAGCGGCAGCACCAGCTTTTTCTCATGGCGGTACAGGCCGGGGGCAACAAAGGCCCAGACTTGGTAAAGAATCCAGGGCAGCGTAAGGCCCACAGCCGCCAATACTGAAACCTTGATCGGCACCAGAAACGGTGAGACAACACCCACAGCGATCATTTTGGAGCCCTCTGGCAAGGCTTTTACCAACGGCTTGGCCAGCAAGTCATACAACTCTGACGGCCCGGGATAAAACAACAGAACGACCAACACCGCGACGATGCCGTAAAGCGCCATCAGCAGGCGGTCACGTAATTCAATCAGGTGTTGAACAAACGGCTGTTCAGTGCCCGCCAATTCGTCAGGCTTGGCATCGGTGGCTCCGGGTTTGGGATCTGAATCTGCCATCAGGGTAATTTACAAAAGACGACGCAATGGTTCAGCCCAAGCGCTGCGGCCGAAAGCGTGCCACCCTGGCGGCGCCAGAGAGTGCCCGGGTGCGGGTGCCCGTGCGGGCCTTGTACCAATTGGGCGTAGCCCCTTGTTTGACGCGCCATTTTTTCTTCGGGTGTTTGTAGGCAGGGTAAGCGGGCGGGGGGTCTGCCAACGTGGTGTTGCTGTTCAGGCCGTCCGTGGCATCAGCCCAGGTTTTTTCAAAATCGCTGCTGGTGGTCTGGATCGAGCTTTCCACGTCGCGGGCGGCATTCTCCATCGTGTCCTTCATCTTTTTGAGCTCATCGAGCTCGATGGACCGCCCCACTTCGGCTTTGACGTCCGCAACGTATCTGCGCGCGCGCCCCAACAACGTACCAATGGTTTTAGCCAGCGCCGGCAGCTTTTCGGGGCCGATAACGATCAGTGCGATGCCGCCAATGATGGCCAGCTTGGTAACACCAATATCAAGCACTTAGACACGATCCCGCAATATTGACCTGGAGCGACTAGGTTTCATGGCTGATTTCAGGCGTGGCGGTTGGGCACTAACCCGCCAAATAGACCGTAAAACTGCATCGCACGGGGGTCAGGATTTGGTTTTGGCTTCGACGTCAATGGTTTCTTTGGCAGCCGTGGCTGGTGCAGCGCTACCGACCTGCTGGGTGGCGGCTGTCGGAGCTGCGGCGGCTGCAGCGGCTTCAGCGGTCTTGTCGCCATCTTTCATGCCGTCTTTGAAACCTTTGACAGCACCGCCCAAATCGGAACCGATATTGCGCAATTTTTTGGTGCCAAAAATCACGATGATGATGACCAGAAAAATAATCAGATGTGTAGTTGACAGACCCATGAGGACCTCCAGAGGAATTCGTTTGATTTTAGGCTAGTTAGCCATGCTTCCAAGGGCGCGGACCACCAGTCACATGAATATGCAAATGATGAATTTCCTGGCGCCCTTCGACTCCGGTATTGGACACCAGACGGAATCCCCCTTGCGGATAAGGGTTGCAGCCCTCTTGCAAGGCCAATTTTGGGGCCAGTACCATCAGGCGCCCCATCATGCCGGCGTGTTCATCAGTGAGCTGCGCCATGGACGCAATGTGCACCTTGGGAATCAGCAAGAAATGCACGGGCGCCCACGGGTTGATGTCATGAAAGGCGAAAATTTCATCATCTTCGTAAACTTTGCGGGACGG
>JANOVW010000033.1:0-1835 GCA_031417575.1 Rhodoferax sp.
GGCATTGGAATAACGCCGCTCCTTGCCCATGGTTTTGCCTTTGAGCTTGGCATCGCTGCGGATGGCCACGGCGGAGCACACATCAATACAGGCCGAGCAACCAATTTGTTCATTGCGGCTATGGGCGCAAAGACTGTTTTGGTATTTGAAAAATTTCGGTTTTTCAAACACGCCCACCATGCCACGCAATTGAAGCACAGCCGAATTGAGTTTGCCGGCGTCGCGACCCGCATGAACGTACCCCTGCGGCGGTGCATGCTGGGCAAAAGCCGGCTCGTCGCGCAAATCAAGCACCATGTCAAAGGTCGCGGCGCTCTGGCGCGCCTCACGGCCAAACTGGATGGCACCCACCGCGTCGCACGCCGCCACGCAATCGCGGTGTGATTTGCAGCGGGACAGATCAATTTGATAACTCAGGTCTATCGCCCCTTCCGGGCAAACAGCGATGCACGCATTGCAGCGCGTACACAGATCCAGATCAATCGGGTTCTCGCTCTTCCAGGAGGCCTCAAAAGCACCCAGCCGCCCGGTCAACGACACCAATTGGCCGGTTTGCACTTCTGCGTCATGCCGCTGGGCAATGCCAGCACCCGCCCGCAAACCCGCAAGCCCAGCTTGCGAAGGTGCCGTGACAAGAATCGTCACTTCAAGACCATCGCCCAACAGGCTGGCGGCATGCTGACAGGCTTCAGGCGCACCCATCACCAGGCAACGCCCTTCGCTGCGGTATTCAACAGCGGGCACCGGCTCGGGCGGCGGCAATTTGGCCGCCGCAATGAGTGCTGCGATTTTGGGTGTGGCCTGGTTGGCTTCTGCCGACCAGCCCGCCATTTCCCGAATATTCACAAAATGAATCGGGCGTTCTTCCACCGTCAGCGCACCCTCGGTATGCTGGTTCAACTCCAGGAACAAGCGGCTCTCTTGCGTGCAGGCCACCAGCAGAGGTTCGCCGGATTTGGCAGCGCGCTGAAACTGCGGCGCTTCGCGACGGCACAAGGCCGTGAAATGGGCCTCAACCTGGCCCAGGCTGGCCGGAATCAGCGGCGAACCCGGCATCAGGTTTTGAGTCAGGCTCAGCGTCGATTGGGGGGTCGCGTTCGGCGATGGCGCCAGCGCGTTCATCAGTGCCGCTGTGTCCAGCGGCATCGTCCCGTTGCAGTTGCAAATTAGCGTTTTCATGAAGGGGGCCAGTATCGTTGGCGGCAAGTGCATTGGGCGCATCTGCCGATGAGGGTTTGTCCTGATCTTCCAGGTCGTCGTCCAACAGGCCGAGTGACCGGGCCTGCACCATTTGCCGCAGCATGGACTTGGGAATTGGTACGCCTACGCTGTAGTCGTCGATGTAGACATCCAAACCGTCCATCACGTTGAAATGGGGGTCTGCAGCAAAGAGCTTGCGCATCGCCGCATTGCGAACCTTGGGGTCCACGCTTTGGGCGGTAAACGCCGAATAATCCGAATCTGCCGTGAGTTGGGCTACGTCGTCCAGCGTCGGGCCAGGGGGCGTCGTTTTCTCCTGAATATCTAATTTATCAGATTTTTCTAAAGAATTAGTAGGATTTGTCGACGTTAAAATTGCACTATCAGCTTCTTTTTTTGTAACATTTTCGGATTTTTTATCAACAATAACTTTATCAGACTCACCTGAAACGACGTCTGTTCGAGCCTGTGCCTTGCGCTGCGACCAGCGACTCAAAAAGCTTTCTGGCGGTGGCGTTGAATCAGGCATCACACCCGCCCCCCGCATCGGCGCCAGGCGTGGCCGCACCGCGCTCGTCGGCCTTCAAAAATGACTGTGCACGCACCTTTCGCGCACTGTCGGGTTTGAAGTGTTG
>JANOVW010000034.1:0-6499 GCA_031417575.1 Rhodoferax sp.
CCAAAAAAATCGGCCTGGTCAACTTTCAGCCGGGTGACATCAATGACCGCGACACCAACATCGCCATTGGCACGGGTTACCTGAAGCTGGTTCTCGACGATTTTGGTGGCTCCATGCCGCTGGCCGCCGCCGCCTACAACGCCGGGCCCAGCCGCTCGCGGGCCTGGCGCGGCAGCAGCGGCCCCGCCATCGAAGCCGCCATTTGGGCCGAAAACGTGCCCTTTGCCGAAACCCGTGATTACGTGAAGAAAGTGCTGGCCAACACCACCAACTACGCGGCTGTCATCAGCGGCAAACCGCAATCGCTGAAAAGCCGTTTGGGTGCGATTGGGCCGCGCGATGGCGCAGCGCCCGCGTCCAATACCGATTTGCCCTGAGCCTGCTGAACTGGCCCGACAGATCCCATTCATCAATCGGACGTTTTTTCTGCATCAATGCCGGCGGCTGGCGCTTATACGATCACGGCTTGACGTGAACCCACCTGAATCTGGAGAAACCTGTGCTCAAACTGTACGTCGGCAACAAAAACTATTCCTCTTGGTCCATGCGGCCCTGGGTGCTCCTGAAACAGGCAGCCATTCCGTTTGAGGAGGTGATGGTGCGTTTTGACTCGTTCGACGCAGGCTCCCGGTTCAAGGCCACGGTGAGCAGCATCACTCCGACCGGCCGGGTTCCGGTGCTGACCGACAGCGGTTTCGCCATTTGGGACACCCTTGCCATCGCTGAATACGCGGCTGACAAATTCCCCGAAAAAAACCTCTGGCCCCAAGACGCCCAGGCCCGCGCCCGGGCGCGCAGCATCTGCGCCGAAATGCACGCCGGTTTCAACGCCCTGCGCAGCCACTGCCCGATGAATATCGAGGCTTTCCTGCCTGAGATCGGCCAACTGGTCTGGCGTGACCACCCCGCCGTCCAAGCGGACGTGCAGCGCCTTGTGGCGATGTGGAACGGCCTGCTGGAGCAGTACGGCGGCCCGCTGCTGTTTGGCGAATTCTCCATCGCCGACGCCTACTTTGCCCCGGTTTGCATGCGCCTCAAAACCTACGCCTTGCCGGTGCCCCTGGCCATCACCGGCTACGTCGACCGCGTCGCCGCCCTGCCAGGCGTCAAGGCCTGGATCGACGGCGGTTTGGCGGAAAAAGACTTCCTGGATTTTGAAGAGCCCTATCGCCTGCACCGCTGAACACCCGCCAGCACCCACCGCTGCCAACGCGGGATAGGCATTTCAAAACTCACGCAAGCCACGTGGCTAAACTGCCCGCATGAAAACCTATCTGGTCGGCGGTGCGGTGCGGGATGCCCTGCTGGGCCTGCCCTTGAAAGACCGCGATTGGGTGGTGGTGGGCGCAACGCCTGAGCAGTTGGTAGCGCTGGGCTTCAAGCCCGTCGGCAAAGACTTTCCGGTTTTTCTGCATCCCGTCACCCACGAAGAATATGCCCTGGCCCGCACTGAACGCAAAACCGCACCCGGATATCGGGGTTTTGTGGTGCATGCAGCCCCTGATGTGACGCTCGCGCAAGACCTTGCACGGCGTGATATTACTATTAATTCAATAGCTATTGATGCAATTTCTATATCAGCGAATGGCACTTTTTCTTCAAAAGAGCTGCTGATAGACCCGTTTGGCGGCCAAAACGACCTGCAACATAAAGTTCTGCGCCACGTTACCGATGCGTTTCGGGAAGACCCGGTGCGCATCTTGCGCGTTGCCCGGTTTGCTGCCCGGTTTGCTGATTTCTCGCTGGCACCTGAAACCCATTTGCTGATGCAGCAGATGGTGACCAGCGGCGAAGTCGCTGCACTGGTGCCCGAACGCGTTTGGCAAGAATTGAGCCGCGGTTTGATGGAAAACAAACCATCCCGTTTGTTTGAGGTATTGGCGCAATGTGGCGCTTTGGTTCAGCTGCTGCCCCTGCCGCCGGGCACTGCGCCACCCGTTCAAAACGAAACCTGGGCGGTTCTGGATCGGGCAGCGCACAGCGCGGCACCCTTGCCGGTTCGATACGCGTTGCTGTGCCTGCTGTGGCAAACCCATACTGGTTTCGGCGCCCCCCTGTTGCAACGGCTGCCGCGCGATTGCACTGAACTGGCAGAACTGCTGCTGCACGAAATCAGCGATGCCAGCGCGTGTGATGACTGGAGCGCTGCCCAATGGATGCTGTGGCTCACCCGTTGCGACGCGTTTCGCAGGCCGCGACGCTTCTTGCTGTTGGCAGATTCTTGCGCACTGTGGCTGCAACGTGATTTGCCCGCAGCGGCCGTTTTGGCTGCCGCACAAGTGCCCCGTTTGCCTGGCGATCAAACCGCCCCATCACCCGCTGCAGGGCCCGAAATCGCAGCGCGCCTCCATGCGGCACGTACGCAAGCCATCGCCCGGCATTTGGCAAATGCTTAGCCTGTTCAGTTCATCACTGGCGAAAGTCCCTGACGCGACGACCCAGCGCACATACCTCAGTCACCCGGCAAATACACGCATTGACAAGCCGAACGGGCTGTGCAATCCTCTGCCTTGACTCCAAAGTCATATCATCACACCAAACCGTTTTTGTTGTCTTTTCCCGTTCAAACCTGGAGACCATCATGCACCGATTCACTTCTTCTGGCGTTACCCGCCGTTCTGTCAGTTTGCTAGCTGCCGGCGCGGCTGCCCTGGGCTTGACCTCGGTCGCCACGGCCCAAGGTGCCATCACTCTGCACGGGGCCGTGCAGTTCGCCGATGACCACGCCTTCAACCGTGCTTTGGTGCGATTTGAAGAGCTGGTGAAGAAATATTACGGTAAACCCATCAACTTTGTGCTGCATAAAAACAGTGAATTGGGTCTCGAAAAAGACTACTTCGCCTACATGAACCAGGGTAAAGCGGTGGATTACGCGATTGTTTCCCCCGCACACATGTCCACCTTCTCCAAAGCGGCCCCCTTCATCGACGCGCCTTTCCTGTTCCGCGACCTGGCCCACTGGAACAAAGTGCTGGATGCCGACCTGCTCAAGCCCATTGCTGACGAAGTGGCGCAAAAAGGCGAAGTGATGCTGATCGGTTACGCCGGCGGCGGTGTGCGCAACATTTTTGCCAACAAACCCGCGCGCAACCTGGCCGAGCTCAAAAACCTCAAAGTGCGGGTGCAAGGCGCGCCCATCTGGACGCGCACCTTCAGCGCCATCGGCATGGCACCCCAGGTCATTGCCTACAACGAGGTTTACAACGGCATCCAAAACAAGGTCATCGAAGCGGGCGAGAACGAAGCCGCTGGCGTCGAAGCCATGAAGTTCTATGAAGTGGCCCCCAGCATCAACCTGACCAACCACGCCATTACCATCCGGCCAATTTGTTTTTCGTCCAAAACCTTCACCAAATTGCCCAAGGATTTGCAGGACGCGATTGTCAAGGCCGGCAAGGAAGCCGGTGCTTACGGTCGGCAGATTGAATCTTCTGAAGACCAAGGCAAGCTGGATGCCCTTGAGAAAGCTGGCAAATTAAAACAGGTTCCCTTCAGCGACCGCGCGGCCATGCAAAAACTGGTCGACCCGGTGATGGCCGCCTACGCCAAAGAGATTGGTGCAGACGTCATTTACGCCAAGATTGCTGCGCTGAACTGACGACCGCGCCAGCCGCAGCCAGGCTGGCGCACGCAAAGTCCGCAGGGCACCCTTTCGCCTGCGGACTTTTTTTGGGCAAAACAATTCCTTTCAACAATCCCACTTGTGCATGACCTCCTTTCTGAACATCATTCAACGCATCTTGACCTGGGTTATGGTTTTGGCTGTCGCCGTCCTGATCGTCCCGGTCACGCTGCAAATCGTCGCCCGCTTCACCGAGCTCATCCCCCGCTACATCTGGACCGAAGAACTCAGCCGCTTCTGCTTTATCTGGATGGTGATGATCGGCGCCATCCTGGCGGTGCGCGAACGCCTGCACTTTGACGTCGATTTGTGGTCCAACCTCACACCCCGGCAAGACGCACTCTTGCGCATGATCTCCAATGTGTTTGTATTGACCTTTACAGGCGTGATGATTTTTTGGGGCATTGAATTCACGAAGTTCGGCTGGAACCAGACTTCCGAATTGGCCGATTTGCCGATGTGGCTGATCTTCATTGCATGGCCCTTCACTGGGGTGATCTGGCTGTTGTTTCTGATCGAAGCCTTTGCGCGAGACATCGTGCTCTACCGCACCAACCAGCCCATCCAGGCGATTGCACCTTCGGAGGCGATGTGACTTCAGCCACCCTCACCCCCGGCATGGCAGCCCTGGTACTGTTCGGCACCTTCTTTTTCTTTATCGCACTGCGGGTACCCGTGGCGTTTTCACTGGGTTTGGCCTCTTTGCCCATTTTGCTGATCGAGCCCCGCCTGTCGCCGCTGGGCATGTTCAATGAAATGTTCAAGGCCTACAACTCCTTCATCCTGCTCGCCGTTCCTTTCTTTTTGCTGACCGCCAATTTAATGAACACCGGCGGCATTACCGACCGGCTGATGCGACTCTCGCGGGCGCTGGTGGGGCACTTCCCCGGCGGTTTGGCACAGATCAATGTGGTGCTGTCAGTGTTTTTTGCCGGCATCTCGGGCTCCTCCACGGCAGACGCGGCCAGCCAGGGCAAACTGTTCATCGAGGCACAGGTCAAAGAAGGTTATGACAAGTCGTTTTCGATTGCCATCACGGCGGTTTCTGCGGTGTTGGCGGTCATCATTCCACCATCCATCCTGATGGTGGTGTGGGGCGGCGTTATATCCACCTCCATCGGCGCTATGTACCTGGCGGGTGTGGTGCCCGGCCTGTTGATCGGTCTGGCCCAGATGGCCACCGTGCATGCCTACGCCAAGCGCCGCAACTACCCGGTTTACCCTCGTAGCAGCCTGAAAGAAGGCTTCACAGCGTTGGTTACGTCTGTACCAGCCTTGACAACACCGTTCCTGATCGTCGGCGGCATTTTGCTGGGTTGGTTCACCGCCACTGAGTCTGCGGCCATCGCGGTGATTTACGCAGCCTGCTTGTCTACCTTCTATTACCGCGAAATGACCTGGAGCAAGCTCTACACCGCGATTGTTGACACCGGTCGGCTGGCTTCGGTGGCGCTGTTTTGTGTAGGCACAGCGTCTGTTTTTGGATGGCTATTGGCGTACTACCAAATCCCCAAAGCGCTGCTCTCCAATGTCACCGCCTGGGGCCTGGGGCCAATGGGGGTGGGTTTCCTGATTGCCGGTGCGTTTTTGGTGGTGGGTTGTTTTCTGGACGCCATTCCAGCCATCATCATCGTCGGCACCACCTTGCAGCCGCTGGCCGCGTCGGTCGACCTGCACCCGGTTTCTTTCGCCATCATCGGCATTGTGGCGCTGGCCTTTGGCCTGGTCACGCCGCCCTATGGTTTGTGTCTGATGATTTCGTGCTCGGTAGCGGGCGTGCCCATCAAGTACGCGCTCAAAGACACCATGATCATGCTGGTTCCCATGTTGCTGGTGCTGGTCGCACTGATCGTCTGGCCCGAAATTCCGTTGTGGTTGCCCCGGATGATTTCGCCCGAGCTGCTGAAGTAGTTTCAGCCGCTGGCTTGCGCTTAGCTTTGTGTGGTCATCACCCGTGTTTTCGGGCGATGTACCAAGCTGCCAATCGCTCCAACAACGGCCGCTGCTTGGTGTGGTGGTGGCCTGTTTCTGCTTCTGTGCCATCTGACGCCGATACGTCCAGCGGCCCCGCACCCCGGCGGTAACTTTTGGCAAACAAATCCAGCACTTGCTGTTTCACCATGCCGCGCAATGGCAAATGCGCCATCATGCCGTAGGTGGCCGCGCCGCCCTGGCTGGCCAGGCCCGGGTTGGCTTTGACAGCCGCCACTGCGTCACGCAAATCCTTCAGATAGGCATCCACCACTTTGAGGTGCTGCGCGGTAATCATGGCGTGCAAACCATCCGGGTTTTGGCAGCGGTTGATTTGCCAACCTTTGGCGTCCATCTGGTCACCCACGGCGAAAATGTTCACGGCTTTGTCTTGGGAACCATAAGCCAACAAGGGGCCGGTGGGCTCCCCCAAAATGCGCAAGGCTGGCATGGATTCAATGCCCTTTTTCATCGCCTCGAACGCCTGGTGCGTGGTCGCCGCCAGCTCCCGATAACCTGAAACGCCAAAGTACTGCAGCGCCGCCCAAGCCGCTGCGTAAGCACCCCCAGGGCGGGTGCCCAACAACGCAGGTGACGCAAACATGCCGCCCGGCCACTCGGTGTAAACAAACATCTGGTGTTTGAGCACATCATGGCTCCGGTAGGTGATGGTGCTGGCCCCTTTGGCTGCAAACCCGTATTTGTGTAAGTCGGCGGATATCGATGTAACGCCGGGCACGCGGTAATCCCACAACGGCAACGGCACGCCGTTCATGGCCATGAAAGGCAAGATGAAACCGCCCACGCAGGCATCGACATGTAAAGGCACTCCACGCGCCTGCGCAATGCGCCCCATGGCTTCGATGGGGTCAATGCTGCCATGCGGATATTCCGGTGCAGAACCCA
>JANOVW010000035.1:0-5517 GCA_031417575.1 Rhodoferax sp.
GGGCCACGCTGGCGCTTCAATCAGGGGCTGGAAATCAACGTCGAACAAACCATGCCCGCCGCCACCGTGCAGGCCCTGCGCGAGCGCGGCCACCAAATGGCCGTCATCAATGATTCCTATCAAGATTTTGGCGCGGGCCAGTTCATTTGGCGGGCGGGTAACCCCGGTGTTGAGGGCTACATCGCCGCCAGCGACCCGCGACGTGATGGGCAAGCCGTAGGGTTTTAACGACCGAGCCGCTGCGCCAGCGCCACCGGCGGTTTGCCCGAAAAGGCATCCAGCCGCGTGCCCATCGCCACTTCCAGCTCTTCCATGCGTTTTTGCGCGGGTGGGTGGGTGCTCATGGTCAGCGTGAAGGCGGCGTTATCGGCAGCCACCGTGCGCAACTGGTGCAAAGCGGCCAGCAGGCCAAATGGGTCAAAACCGGCACGGGCGGCCAGGGCCACGCCGGTGCGGTCGGCTTCAAACTCGTCTTCCTGATCCAGCCCTTTCGAATACACGTCGCGCCCCATGGCCAGCAATTGGCTGGAGAGCCCCGGCCCCAAACTACCCGAAAGCTGGCTGGCCAGCGCCTGCGCCAACAGGCCCGATTGGGCCGATTTGCGCAGCGCCTTTAGGTGGTGCTTTTCGGTCACGTGGGTGATCTCGTGCGCCAAAATGCCGGCCAGTTCCGATTCATCCCCCACCCGGTCAATCAGGCCTTTGGTCAAAAAGACGTAACCACCCGGCGCGGCAAAGGCGTTGTAACCGGCATCGTCAAGCACCACAAACGTCCAGGGCAACTCGGGCCGGCTCGATTGCAGGCTGATCCAGCGGCCCAGGCGGTTGACATACCGCTGCAACACCATGTCGGGGTGCATGGGTTTGCTGCCCAGCAATACGGCGGCAAGCTGTCGGCCAATCTCGATTTCTTTGGGCTGGTCAATCTGCTCCAGCGATTGCGACAACATCTTCACCAAATCAAGCGCACCTGCTGCGCCAGCCGCCGGGGTGTTGGTGGCCGGGGCGGCGCCAGGGGCCAGCATGTTCAGCAACCCGGCTGCAGCCGCATTGGCGCCCGACGGTGCGGGCGCATTGCGCGCCGGGGGCTGCGGCTTTTGCTGGCCTTGTTGCAGCAACTGCTGCAAGGCATTGAGCGGGTTTTGCGCCACGGCGGGCAGGCTCACACAGGCGGTCAATAACAGCGCGCCAAGCAAGCGGCTGCGGGTTAGTGAGGCACAAGATGTTGTTTGATGCATGGCTCGTCTCTCAGCGATTGGCGGGTGCAGTGGCTGGCAGAGGCTCAACCGCCTGGGCGCCCAATTGCGCATCGACAGCAAACGTGCGGGCCTGGTCTGCCGACTGGCGCAAGGCCTCGGCCTGCACCACCGCGTTCAGGTTGGGTTGTGAACGTGAAAGGTCTTCTGCGCTCAGACCGCGAATACCCACGGTAGAAGTGCCGCCCGAGCTGGCTTGCGCGGGAGCGCTGCCCCGATTAAAAAAATTGCTCAAACCCCGCAATGCGCCGGTGGCAACATTGCCCGCCCCGCCGGTGGTGGCGCCAGCACTGGCAGCGGGCACCAAATCAAACATGTGCAGCCAGCCCGCAGTACCCTGTGCCGTGCGCACCTCAACCCAGGCCCCCTGGCGGGCAGCCGAACGGGTAACCGGTGTTTGCGCGGCAATCGGCCCGGCGCTGGCAGACGCGTCGCCGGGTGCAACGCGCAGCTCGGTGGCGCGCTTCACCACAAAACTGTCAGCCGTTTGCGCCATCGCAACAGGCGCGTGCAGAAACGCCAGTGCCATAAACGCTCCCGCGCACGCCCGCAAAACGGCAACGATGCTCGCCCTGCAACCGTGGTAACCAGCTCTGGATCTGTTCATCGTCATGCCTTTGGTTCCCCCTTCACGTATTATCAGCAGACGACACTCAACTTTCAAGGAACATCAACATGGATTTAGGTCTCAAGGGCAAATGGGCGCTGGTGTGTGGCGCCAGCAAAGGGCTGGGGCTGGGCTGTGCCAAGGCGCTGGTGCAAGAAGGCGTCAACGTGGTGATGGTGGCCCGCACCGCAGAAACGCTGGCTGCATCAGCCGCCAAATTGCAGGCCGATTTTGGCAACGCACACGGCACCCAGGTGATTGCCTGCGCAGCCGACATCACCACCCCCGCTGGCCGCGCCGCCGCCTTTGCGGCCCACGCAGACTATGACATAGTGGTCACCAACGCAGGTGGCCCGCCACCGGGCGATTTCCGCGATTGGGACCGCGACGCCTGGCTCAAGGCCATCGACGCCAACATGCTCACCCCCATCGAACTCATCAAGGCCACGGTAGACGGCATGGCCGCGCGCGGGTTTGGCCGTATCGTCAACATCACCAGCAGCGCGGTGAAATCGCCCATCGACGTGCTGGGCCTCTCCAACGGCGCACGCAGCGGGCTTACCGGTTTTGTGGCCGGCGTATCGCGCAACCCCAAGCTGGCGGCGCGGGGCGTCACCATCAACAACCTGCTGCCCGGCGTGTTTGATACCGACCGTATTCGTGTCACGTTCTCCAGCAACGCCAAAAACCAGGGTGTGGATGTCGAAACCGTCATTAACGCACGCCGCAAAACCGTGCCCGCCGGCCGCTTCGGCCACCCGGATGAATTCGGCGCCATCTGCGCATTTTTGTGCAGCCAGCAAGCCGGGTATGTGAACGGGCAAAACTGGTTGGCAGACGGCGGTGCTTACCCGGGCACTTATTAATCGTGGCGCGTCGATGACCAGCGCCATTGACCACATCATCATCACCGCGCCCACGCTCGCGATCGGTGGCGCGTATGTATCCGAGCGCCTGGGCGTGCACCCGCAAAAGGGCGGCGAACACGCGCGCATGGGCACCCACAACCTGCTGCTTTCGCTGGGCAAATCGGCTTATCTGGAAGTGATCGCCATCAACCCGGCGGCGCCCCAACCCACCGTGCGCCGCTGGTTTGGCCTGGACGACCTGCCCGCCAACGCACCCGCCCGCCTGCATACATGGGTGGCGCGCACCGGCAATTTGGCGCAAGCGGTCAGCAGCAGCTTTGAGGCCATGAACCCCATCGTGCCCATGAGCCGTGGCGCACTGAACTGGCTTATCACTTCACCGCGGGAAGGCAACGCAACCCATGGCGGCCTGACACCCACGCTGATCGAATGGCGGACCGACGCGCACCCCGCCAGCACATTGCCCGATGCAGGGCTGGTGTTGGCGCAGCTGGAGTTGTTTACGCCGGATGCGCCGCGCATTGAACGGCAGATGGGGGCTTTGGGCTTGGGGGCAGGTTGGTCAGCCAGCGTCCTGAGCGCAGGTGAACCGCCGAGGCTGCGGGCGCAAATCAAGACGCAGTTGGGGATGCGCGCTTTGGGTTGAGTGATCGAGTTGGCGTGGTTTGCAGGCACCTACCCATAAACCACGATGAATGGGCCGCATCAGCCTTGGATTGACCTGTATGCGCGATCGATCTCCTGCACGCCTGTTTCAATCAGGCTAGCCTGAATAGCGGAGTAACCCAATCTGAAATAAGACTGAACCGCAACGGATGATTTTTTAAAAAATATGTCACCGGGTTCAATTAACACACCCCGAGCGGCGCAATTTTCAGCCAGCATTTGTGAGTTTAGGCTGGCTGGCCCTTGAACCCACGCGCCCGAGCCACCTTGCGACGGTGTGATGTGGAACTGCGGCAGAAACTTTGCAAACGCATCGTTCAAGCGCTCACGTCGCTCACGGTAGGTCACGTTCAACCTTCGAATAAACGCATCGTGGTGGCCTTGCGCGATGAAAAGGCTGGCCGTGTGCGCATTGTTGGCGGGTGTGTGACGCAAAATCAGCCTGCGCAAAGCACGCAACTCGCGAATCAGTGCGGCAGGCGCCACGATGTAGCCGATGCGCAAACCGTGCGCCAGTGTTTTGGACAGGCTGCCCAGGTAAATAACACGCCCATCCGTATCAAGGCTTTTTAATGCAGGCAAGGGTCTGCCTGAAAAGTTCAACTCGCTTTCGTGGTCATCTTCGAAGAGGACTACATCGTGCGCTTTGGCCAGTTCCAGAATCTCTTGGCGCCGTTGCAGCGACATCGTGACTGTGGTCGGGCACTGGTGGCTCGGCGTCACGAAAACGTACGCGCACTGTCCCATGGCCCGTGAGGCGATCAGCCCATCTGTATCAATTGGCAGGGCTCTAACATGATCACTGCGAAGCAAGAAATTATTGCGCGCGTCCGGGTACCCGGGGTCTTCAATGCCTACAACGGTTTTTCGGTCTAGCAGCACATTGGCCAGCAGGTAGCAGGCCATTTGAGCGCCCGCCGTAACCAGAATTTCATCCCGCCTTGCCATGATGCCGCGCGCCGGCAGTAGCCGATGCTGAATTTGATCGACCAACGCCTCGGAGTCGCGGTCAACATGGTTTTGTGCCCATTTTTTGACCGCGGGCACAAACAGTGCTTGGTGAGAGCACGCACGCCAGTCTTTAAGCGGCAGCAGGCTCGCATCAAACTGGCCGTACACAAATGGGTAGGGGTAATCTTGCCAGTTGGCGGGCTTGGTGATGTTGCGCTGTTGCCCGAGGCGGGAAACAAGCCGCCTTTCCCATTGCAAGCCTGATTGCACTTCAGTCGCGGGCGTTGAATGACTGACCTGGCCCAGCAAAATATCACCATTCACGACCAGTCCACTGCGCGACGTGGAGATCAAAAAACCTTTGTCAACCAGCGCCTGCAAGGCCAAAGATACGGTATTTCGCGATAGACCCAGTGCAGCAGCCATGGCACGGCTGGGCGGCACCTTGGCACCCACAGGTACCAACCCCATCAGGATGGAATGCACCATCATCTCCCTAACGCGCCCTTGTAGCGTTGAACTGCTGCCAGAGAACTTTGGAAACAGCTTGGCCCAAATATCCGTGATTTCCTGTTTTTGTCTCATGCTGGTAATCCTGTTGATACGACAGCTTTGCAAAACGTTGCCGGCGTTTGGCACCAATAAGGGGTATTCCCTAAACTTCCAGTGCACCTGTGAGGAGCGTATTTTTGGAATACGTCAAAAAATCTAGGGGTTTTCATTTTGGCACCAAAAGAAAATCAATTTGGCACTACTCGAAAAAATTGGCTTTACCTATTATTCGCCCTGCTCACCTGCGAGTCTGTACGTGAGCGCGTTCCAAATAGCCAAAAAATCTGCAACTTCCTACTGACTGGACACCATGAAACATCTGCTTAAAACACTGCTCATCGGCTCGGCATTCACACTCACTCTGCTTTCGCAAGCCGTGGCTCAAACCAAGGTCGTGATTGGCCACTTTGGCGACCCTGTTCCCTATAAAGCGCTTATTGCCAACGGAGCGCTTGAAAAAGCCACGGGCTGGATCATTGAGTGGCGTCAGTTCGCTTCAGGCGCTGAGGTCAATGCGGCCATGGCCTCTGGCGGCATTCAAATTTCTGAAATCGGCTCTTCGCCATTGTCGGCTGGTCTTAGCTCTGGCATCGACTATCAGATGGTGTCGGTCGGC
>JANOVW010000036.1:0-3884 GCA_031417575.1 Rhodoferax sp.
TGTTGATGTGGCTGCTGCCCATGATGACCTGGTTGCCGCTGATCACCCGGCTGCGCAATATCTCAGAGCACGCCCTGGTCGCGCAAAACGAGCCCGACCCAATGCGCCACGCGCGCACCACGCACGCGAGTTGGTGGGAGCGTATTTTGATTGCGCCGTATTGGGTGAACTACCACTGTGAACACCATATGTTCACGCAGATTGCCTGCTGGAATCTGCCGCGCGCCCACCGGCTGCTGGCACGCCAGGGTGCGACCCAAGGCATGGAGCTGGAAACGGGTTACTTGAGTTTGCTTCGAAAAGCCAGCGCAGCAGCGGCATGACCAGCCCGGTCCCCAACCGTCGCTTTTCGGCCTTTCGGCCTTATGTGTTGGATTCATTGCGCAATTATTCTTCGGCGCGGTTTTTCAAGGATCTGGGCGCGGGCACCACGGTGGCGGTGGTGGCCTTGCCGCTGGCGATGGCCTTTGCAATGGCCAGCGGGCTCAAACCCGAAACCGGTTTGTTCACCGCCATCATTGCCGGGTTTCTGGTGTCGGCGCTGGGCGGCAGCCGGGTACAAATTGGCGGGCCGGCGGGGGCCTTCATCGTCATCGTTTACGGCATCGTCGAGCGTTACGGCGTGGCCAATCTCATCATCGCCACGGCGATGTCGGGGGTCATGCTTTTTCTGATGGGGCTGTTCAAGCTGGGGGTGCTGATACGGTTCGTTCCGGTGGCTGTCGTCATCGGCTTCACCAACGGCATTGCGGTATTGGTGGCGCTGTCGCAGATCAAGGATTTTCTGGGCCTGAAAATCGACAAAATGCCGGGCAATTTTTTTGGCATCCTGACGTCGCTGTGGACGCATTTACCCACCGTCAACTGGCAATCCTTGTGCCTGGCCAGCGCAGCGCTGGCGCTGATTTTTATCTGGCGCTTCTTGACTCCACGGTATGAAAAACGCCACGACTGGATGAGCAAATTGGCGTTTCTGCCAGGCTCTATCGTTGCTTTGGTTTTGTGTACCGTTGCCGTGGCCGTGTTGCGGCTTGATGTGGATACGATCGGCAGCCGCTTCGGTGGCATCCCGTCTGCCTTGCCCGGTTTTGCATTGCCTGCGTTCAGTTGGGAAACCGCCCGCTTTCTGATCGTCCCGGCCACCACGCTGGCCTTGCTCGGGGCGATTGAATCCTTGCTCTGCGCCCGCATTGCCGACGGCCAGATCGGCGACCGCCACAACCCGGATCAGGAACTCATGGCGCAGGGCATTGCCAACTTTTTCACGCCTTTTTTTGGCGGCATGCCGGCTACGGGCACCATTGCCCGCACCATGACCAACGTGAAAAGCGGAGCCACCAGCCCGGTGGCGGGCATGGTGCATGCGGTAGTGTTGCTGCTGGTGATGGCGATAGCGGCCCCGATGGCCACACACGTTCCGTTGGCTGTTTTGGCCGCCATTTTGATGTTTGTCGCCTGGAACATGGGCGAATGGCGCGAATTTGTGAACCTGCGGCACTACCGCCTGCCCTACCGCATCACCTTGTTGGCGGTGTTTTTTCTCACGGTTGTGTTTGATCTGACGGTGGCCGTCGAGGTGGGCTTGATTGCCGCTTGCGTCACCTTTATTTACCGCATCTCCAGCTTGTCGCGCAGCGAACGGGTTACCCCACAAGACCAACCCGCACTGGCTGGGCGCGAAGGTCAGGTGGCGGCTTACCGCCTCTACGGTGCCTTGTTTTTTGGCGCGGTGCAGCTCATCCAAGAGATTGAATTGAACCTGCCCAGCGCTACCCTGGTGGTGGATTTCAAAAACCTGATCTACATGGATTCCTCAGGTGCCGAAACCCTGCTGGAACTCATCAAGGCCTGCGAAAAAGCCCAGGTGCGTTTTGTGATGTGTGGCCTGATGCACCAGCCACTCGATATTGCCACCCGCAGCGGCTTGCTGGCCCAGGTGGCACCGCAGAACCGCTTTGCCACGTTGGCCAGCGGTTTGGAAGCCGCCTGAAGCGGTCCTCCTGCCGGACACCGCTTGGCACAGGCAGCACGAACCATCAGCGCGGATCCAGATCGGGGTCGCGCATGGAGCCGGTAGAAACCACCCGCAAATCGCTGCTGAATACGGCCGTGAACACTTTGGAATCGGAGGCGTTGGGGCCGTCCATCCAGCGCCAGTCGTAGTGGGTTTGGTTTTTGAGCGGATGCGGCGTGACCTTCATCGGCTTACCCAGCATTTTGCGTACGTCTTCCATCATCATGCCCGGCACCACTTTGGCAAAATTCTCTGCTGTCAACACTTGGCGCAAGGCGGCCATTTTGCCGTCGGTGCCAATGCTGATCATGTAGTTTTTGTGCCCTGCCGGGCTGCGGTTGTATTCGAAGATACGCACGCCGCTGGCACCATCCCACACCTTTTCGGGTTCGCCAAACTTGGCGCGCACATCGGCTTCGGTCGAAACGCCCTCCTCCAGCTCGGCAATACGCTGCGGATCGCAGCCGACGAGCGACAACAAGGCAGCAAACAAACCCATGATGAACATCCTTCTGAAGTTTTGACTTTTGTGCATTTGGTTTCCTATGGTTTCCCGGCAGAGCCAAGGCCACATACGGGTGAGACGGTTCCCACGTAAAATGATTCTGATGAGCTTCAATCTATTGTCCACCGTCCAGTCTTTCTTTCGGCGTCCGCATTACGAGTCAGATGCAACGCTGTTCATCAACCAGATCAAGGCGGCGCGCCCCGAAACCGAAGCCAACCAGCTCGCCGGGCGGGCTTTGTTGTGGGATAAAACCATGGACCGCCAAGCCTGGAGCGACTACCGCGCCGGTGAGGTAGAGCAAAAGCCCTACGTCTACCAGACAAACGCCAACTAAAACAGCGGGCCTGACCGCAGGCACCTGCGGCCGGGCCGTCCGCCTCACGGGCCCGTTATTTGGCCTACTGTCAGCCTAAATTTCTATTTTTCGTAACTTATTTAGTTAAATATCGCTGTTTGTTCAAATAAAAATTGCATAGACAGCTATTTTAATTGAAGTAAAAACGCATATTTTTAGATAATATATATGACGGCCGCCACAATACAGGACATTGAACTGCCGCTACCAGGCAGCATGCCCGAGGTGGTAGACCAGGTGGCTTTGGCGCGGCTTTACGGTGAACCGCTGTTCACCATGCCGCAAGATTTGTACATACCGCCTGACGCGCTGGAAGTCTTCCTTGAGGCCTTTGAAGGCCCGCTGGATTTGCTGCTGTACCTCATCCGCAAGCAAAACTTCAACATCCTGGACATCCCCATGGCGGGCGTCACCCGGCAATACCTGGTGTACGTAGACCAAATCCGCAGCCGCAACCTCGAATTGGCGGCCGAATACCTGCTGATGGCGGCCATGCTGATCGAGATCAAATCGCGCATGTTGTTGCCGGTGCGCAAGGCTGCAGAAGGCGAAGAAGCCGAAGACCCACGCGCCGAGCTGGTGCGCCGCTTGCTGGAATACGAACAAATCAAGCTGGCCGCCGCCCGTTTGAATGATTTGCCGGTGCTGGGCCGCGATTTCCTGAAAGCGCAGGTTTACATCGAACAAGCCTTGCAACCCCGCCTGCCCGACGTGCACGTGGTCGACTTGCAAGAAGCCTGGGCCGCCATTTTGAGCCGTGCGAAACTGGTGCAGCACCACAAAATCACCCGCGAAGAGCTCTCGGTGCGGGAACACATGAGCATCGTGCTGCGCAAATTGCAAGGCCGCAAGTTTGTCGAGTTCGAAAACCTGTTTGACCCGGCCAAAGGCCAACAGGTGGTGGTGGTCACCTTCATCGCCTTGCTGGAGCTGGCCAAGGAGATTTTGGTCGAAATCACCCAAGCCGAGGCATTTGCGCCGATTTACGTACGGCTGGCCTTTACGCC
>JANOVW010000037.1:0-3492 GCA_031417575.1 Rhodoferax sp.
TATTTCGGTGCTGGACCGCAAGGGCCTTGAGGCGCGGTCGTGTGAGTGTTATGGCGTGGTAAGAAAGGAGTATGACCGCCTGTTGCCGCACCAATTGGCAACTTGATGGGCGATTTGGCGCCACCCAATATAGCTAGCCTGTTCATTGCTTAGCGTATTGTTGGTAGGATTCCCGTGAATCAAACCGTCGCCATTCTCTTTTCACGACCACCATGACCATTCACGCCGCCCTGACCCACGTTACGCATTACACCTATGACCGACTGGTCGCCTTGGGGCCACAAATTGTCCGGCTGCGCCCTGCGCCGCATTGCCGCTCCAAGGTGGTGTCGTATTCACTCAAAGTGGAGCCGGGCGACCATTTTGTCAACTGGCAACAAGACCCGTTCTCAAACTACCTGGCCCGTTTGGTTTTCAACAAAAAGGCGCGTGAATTCAAGGTGACGGTGGATTTGGTGGTGGACATGTCGGTCTACAACCCGTTTGATTTCTTCCTCGAGCCACAAGCAGAAAAATTCCCCTTCAAATACGATGTTTTGACGGCGCAAGAGCTCGCGCCCTACCTGGCTTGCGAGCCGCTCTCCAAACGGCTGATCGCTTGTATTGCCCGTATCAGCCGCAAAAAACGCCGCACCATCGATTTTTTGGTGGACGTTAACCAGATGGTGCACCATGACATCGACTACCTGATCCGCATGGAACCCGGCGTACAAACGCCTGACCAAACGCTGAAACTGGGTTCGGGCTCGTGCCGCGATTCCGCTTGGCTGCTGGTGCAGTTGCTGCGCCATAGCGGGTTGGCAGCCCGTTTTGTATCGGGCTACCTGATTCAGCTCAAGCCCGACGTGAAGGCGCTCAACGGCCCCAGCGGCACCGAAGTCGATTTCACGGATCTGCACGCCTGGTGCGAAGTCTATTTGCCGGGTGCCGGCTGGGTTGGGCTGGATGCCACCTCGGGCTTGTTGGCCGGTGAAGGCCACATTCCGCTGGCGTGCACGCCGCAACCGTCAGGCGCTGCTCCCATTGAAGGCGGTGTCGACAAATCCGAGGTCACCTTCCACCACAAGATGGAAGTCACCCGGTTTTATGAATCGCCGCGCGTGACCAAGCCCTACACCACCGAGCAGTGGCAGGCAGTGATGGATTTGGGCGAGGTGGTAGATGCCCAATTGGTCGCCAGCGATGTGCGCCTGACGATGGGCGGCGAGCCCACGTTTGTGGCTGTGAATGACCGCGACGCACCAGAGTGGAACACTGACGCACTGGGCCCCACCAAAAGGGGGTTTGCAACCGAATTGGTGCACAGGTTGCGCACCGAATACGGGCAAGGTGGCTTTTTGCATTTTGGCCAGGGCAAGTGGTACCCCGGCGAGCAGTTGCCACGTTGGGCGCTGAACATCTATTGGCGCGCCGACGGGCAGCCAGTTTGGGCCAATCCCGCCCTTTTCACCGATGAACGTGTGCCGACCCACTACACCAGCGATGTCGCGCAACGCTTTACCCAAACCTTGGCAGCAACCCTGGGCTTGCCCGACACGTATATCCAAAGTGCCTATGAAGACACGTGGTACTACCTGTGGCGTGAGCGCCGTTTGCCGGTGAACGTTGACCCGTTTAACGCCAAACTGGACGACGAAATGGAGCGCGCCCGCCTGCGCCGCGTTTTCACACAAAAGCTCGATGCTGTGATTGGTTATGTCTTGCCGGTTAAAAAAGCAGAAGCTACGACTGCGGCTGAACCGGCTTTATCGGGCCCGGGCTGGGTCACCGGGCCCTGGTTCTTCCGCGATGAACGCATGTACCTCATGCCGGGCGATTCGCCCATGGGTTTGCGATTGCCGCTGGATTCGTTGCCTTGGGTCAGCGACGCCGATTACCCCTATTTGGTCGAGCAAGATCCTTCCACCCCACGCCCTGCACTGGTGCCGCACACTGCCCTGGCGAGCCGTTTCGCAAGACCTGCCGAGGTGCCGGGCACCCATGCCGCCGGGCCTCGGTCAGACAGTGTTGTCACGATGCAAACGGTCGCGCCAACGACACCTTCGACACCTTCGACACCTTCGACATCAGCAACATCAACAACACTGGCGCCATCGGCAGCTGCCTTGGCTGGTACGCCGTCGCGCCAAACGTCAGCCAACGCACAAAGCCCTGCGCAACGTGAACCCAACGATTTTTTGCGACAGCCGGATCGCAATGAATCGGCCCACTGGATCACCCGCACCGCCCTGTGCGTGGAGGTGCGAGACCCACGCCGCGCCAGTGGCCCCAAAGCCGAGGCGGTGGGGGAATCGTCGGGCGTTTTGTACATCTTCATGCCTCCGCTGGAGAAGTTGGAAGACTACCTGGAACTGTTGGCCGCCGTTGAAGCCACAGCCGAAAGTCTGGGTGTACAAATCGTGCTGGAAGGTTACCCGCCGCCACGCGACCCACGCCTGAAACTGCTGCAAGTCACGCCAGACCCCGGCGTGATCGAAGTCAACATCCACCCCGTGAGCCACTGGCGCGAACTCGTCAAAAACACCGAATTTTTGTACAACGCAGCGTTTGAATCCCATCTGTCCGCCGAAAAGTTCATGACCGATGGCCGCCACACCGGCACCGGCGGCGGCAACCACTTCGTGATGGGTGGAGCAACCCCGGCGGACAGCCCTTTTCTGCGACGCCCGGAACTGCTGGCCAGCCTGCTGCTGTACTGGCACAACCACCCGGCCCTGAGTTACCTGTTCAGCGGCATGTTTGTCGGGCCCACCAGCCAGGCCCCGAGGGTTGACGAAGCCCGCAATGACCAGCTCTATGAGCTGGAAATCGCCATCGAACAAATCTACAAAAACCGCGAGCTGCATGGCCACCAGATGCCGCCTTGGCTGGTAGACCGCACTTTGCGCAATATTCTGATTGACGTGACCGGCAACACCCACCGCAGCGAATTCTCCATCGACAAGATGTATTCGCCCGATTCCGCCACCGGGCGGCTGGGTTTGCTGGAGTTGCGTGCGTTCGAGATGCCGCCCCATCCCCACATGAGCAGCGTGCAGCAATTGTTGCTGCGGGCTTTGGTGGCGCGGTTCTGGAAAGCGCCCTACCGCGCGCCCCTGACACGTTGGGGCACCGAATTGCATGACCGCTTCATGCTGCCCACCTTCATCAAAATGGATTTTGACGATGTGATGGCCGACATGAACATGGCCGGCTATGCGTTTGATGCCAGCTGGTTCGGCCCGCATTTTGAGTTCCGCTTCCCGCTCATTGGGTCGGTCGAATCCCATGGCATGGAACTCAACCTGCGCAACGCGCTGGAACCCTGGCATGTGATGGGTGAAGAAAGCAGCGCCGGCGGCACCGCCCGGTATGTGGATTCGTCGCTGGAACGGATTGAACTGCGCATCACCGGCCTGAACGAAAGCCGGTATGTGGTGACCTGCAACGGCAACGCCCTGCCGATGCGTTGCACCGGCGTGTCGGGCGAATACGTGGCTGGCGTGCGCTACA